>JAFGRU010000084.1 GCA_016934985.1 Deltaproteobacteria bacterium | reverse complement strand
TTAACGATTTTACGATCAATGGATTCCTTGTCAGGTTATCTCAATAAGGGGCAAAGAAGATATGATGGTCGTTTTTGGAAGTCTCGGAAATGGGGTTAAGCTTTTGATTTTATATGCACTTTCTTGTTTTCAGCCCGAAAAGGCCCCACCCTAGAACAACGTTTTTGAAGGTTTAATCCCTAATTGGGTTCGGTTTCCTTCGATACAAATTTCTGCGGTTGTATTCCTGGGCAACTCTTTCCGCCGCTAATTGGATTTAAGGTTGAGGACACTGATTAGTCCACCAAGGTTAACTTCAACTCGGTGGGGTTCTTGGAAAATTGAGTCAAACGGTTCTAATCATGAACCAATATTAACCAAAAAAGATAGGGAGAGAGAGAAGAGGGGTTCGACTAAACAACATCGTCCCTACCCCCTTCACATCTTTCCCAACCTTCTTCAAACAACAGGGTAAGTGCCCCTTGTTTATACTGACCATTTATCCTTTTGCGTCACCAGTTTTTTATTCTTCAATCCTGTCACACAATTGAAGTTGCGAGAGGTTGCCCAACTTTGATGAGCGTTTCTATACCGGCATCACTGTTCGCCACCAGATCTTCGCAGAAACTGATTTTGCCCTCCTCGAATATTAAGATGACTGTCGAGGCACCGAATTTAAAATAACCTTTCTCGTCCATCTTTTCTACATGCCCCGAACAGCGCGTGTTCACAATGCTCCCTACGCCAAACGCCCCGACCTCCATAAAACACAGAATTCCAGCGTGCGCGGTGTCCATGATTGCATAACTTCGCTTGTTGTCGCCAAACACACTGGGCCGACGTCCCAGCGCGATGGGATTCACCGAGTGCAGGGCGCCGGCAATACTCCGATATTCAATAATTTCACCCGCGCAGGGGAAATGGTAGCGGTGATAGTCAGCAGGACAAAGACGGACGATGGCCATCGCCCCGTTGATAAAGCGACTCGCATGATCCGGAAGCATCTTGCGGATGGAAAACCGGTGTCCTTTAACCGGCGCAAACGTATCTGCCTCGAAGCGGGGGAATACCAGAACACGACCATCGGCAGGAGAGACTAGTACGTTGGGGTCTGTACTGAAAGGACGTGCATCGGGTTTCAGATGTCGGGCAAAAAAATCGTTGAATGATTTGTAGCCCTTCTTGGGTCGTGCGACTTCGTTGACATCAATGGAGAGTTCCTTGATCACATCGTCAATTTTACCTTTTGAGAAAGAGGAGTCATACCACTTCCCCATCAGTTTGCTGACCCAAGCGCAACGAAAAAGGATCCGTTCCAGAAATCTTGATTCTGAGTCCTGATAGGCCCAGCGTATCCATTTCTCACCCAAAATCGTCTCTTCAAACTGCTTACCGGTCTCACGATCAATTACAATGATCGGCGTGTTTTCAACCATAAACCATCCTCATAACGGTTTTTTTCTATGCTCCCCCAAGGCACTCCTACGTAAAACGATAAATAATACTACATTGTGAACAGAAAATCACCAGGACATTTCAGGAAAATTTTAGCAATCAGGGCCGATGGAACACGGTGATCTGCTCTTATGGGTGCTGGATGATCAAGAGGGCGGGAGAGAGGCCGGGGCTGCAAATCAACAGCATCCCTGCCCCCTTTAATTTTCTAAAAATTTCACATGTTTTTCAATTGGTTACATTTTTTCGCCCCTTACAACCAGTGAGACGCAGAGCCAGAATCACCCATTCGCCTCGAAACAACCACTTGATCCCACTTGGCAAGCCTGAGCAAATTTTATCAAAAAACTTTTCCTATGCAGTTGACGGGAGATATCCCGGATATAACCCGGCAGAAAGTATCGATTTGCGCAGTGCCTTTCACTTTGTCAGTCAATGTTTTGAATTGACAGGGAAATATGGCTGATTTATAAGACTTAACGATCGTTTTATGAGTCTTCGCAAAAAAAAGAGGCGGACACGAACCCCGCAAAAGCTCTTTCCATTCACCGGCTGAGAGCCTGTCGAAATTACTTTGTAGTCATGAAAAAGTTGGAAATCAAGAGCAGCTTTTCACAAATTTGAAAGCGAATGGAAGGCTTATTGGTCGAAAAGGCCTCCTGGGCCTTAATATTCTTGGGGTTTAAAAATTGGAAAACAGAAGGAACTATTATCGTATCTTACATGTTCAACCGGACGCACCGGTTGAAGTCATCAAGGCCAGCTACCGAACGATGATGAAGAAGCTGGCACAACACCCGGACCTTGGCGGCGAGCACTGGAACTCGGCTCTAATCAACGAGGCCAAGGCGGTTCTGACAGATCCGGCAAAACGGGTCGCATATGATCATGAGCTGATGGAGATTTATGATCTGTCGAAATTATCCGGTTTTTGCCAAGGTCAACAGCGATATGATCAAACCGGCGAGCGGGTTTCACCGCCAGAACAATATAAACCGATCATCAAATCTTACTGTCTGTTTTGCAAAAATCCCTATCGGGGGGATTATCACATCCTCCCGGACACAATATGCCCCCAGTGCAAAAGCCCCTTGTATCCTGTAAAAAAAATGAATACCGGGGAATCTTCCCAACGCGCCGTGGCCCGAATCGAAAAACAGCAAGAAATCGGCTTTTTTATCTATTGGCCCCCTCAAAAAAGGTATTTGGGGCAAATCCAGGACCTCTCACCCAACGGATTACTGTTTTTAACCGATCAACAGCTCAGCAGAGACCAGATCATTAAGATCGATAGCAAAGTGCTTAGCGCAACAGCCAGAGTGGCAAGCTGCCGGAAACAGGGACCCGGCCTTAAGATGGGTTATGGCATAGGGGTGGAATTTGTTACCTTACAATTCCAAAGGTCGCAGGGGACGTTCGTCTCGATGAAAGCCTAACGGACAGGTACCCATTTCGTCCTCCACACGCCCGTCCAAAGGCCGTTTTGCATTTTTCCCTCCTGCGTACCCTCGCTTACCGGAAAGGCCACATGATCAACGGATCAAAGTGGCCTTTTTTTCTTCAAAATTTACTTTTCTTCGACATGCCGGGACTATGGGTCAAATTAGGTTTGGTGTCCTCTTATTTCCCACTTTTTCGTTAAAGCGGAAAACTTGGCTCATGCCTTGACAAGGCACCTGCCGGGGGTAGATTGGAAATGTAACCCCTTACAAAGGAGGGCGGAAGATGAAAGTCACTCTAAGTGTGATCAAGGCGGACATCGGTTCCATCGGCGGCCATATCGCCCCTTCCCAAAAACTCCTCGATACGGTTCGCGGCCACGTCGACCGAAATGCAAAAGGGATGCTTATCGACAGCTACATCAGCCACACCGGGGATGATATAGCCATCTTGATGACCCACACCCTGGGTTTGGGCAACAAGGACATTCACAAACTGGCCTGGGACGCCTTTATGACCGGAACGCAAACAGCTAAAGAGCAGGGTCTTTACGGTGCCGGCCAGGACCTCCTCAAGGACGCCTTTTCGGGAAACGTTAAAGGTATGGGCCCAGCCGTGGCCGAGCTGGAATTCGAGGAGCGCGCCAACGAACCTTTCCTCTTCTTTGCCGCCGACAAGACTGACCCGGGGGCCTACAACCTGCCTCTTTATATGGCCTTTGCCGACCCCATGAACACGCCGGGTCTTATCCTGGCTCCCACCATGGCCAATGGTTTCAAATTCGTCATCATGGATGTCAGTCATACCGAAGGGGACAGGATCATCGAACTCAACGCACCGGAGGAATTATATGATATCGCCGCCTTGCTCCGTGATCCCGAACGTTTTGTCGTCGAATCCGTCTGGTCACGCCAGTCGGGCGAACAGGCCGTGGTTGTCTCAACCACCCGCCTGCACAACATCGCCGGCAAATACACGGGCAAGGACGATCCGGTCATGCTCGTCAGGGTGCAGAAAAACTTTCCCGCGACGGGCGAGATTCTGGCACCCTTTGCCATCGGCCATCTGGTTGCCGGCGGTATGCGCGGCTCCCACCAGATGCCCCTCATGCCGGTCGGTTTGAATTCCGGGATCAGCTACTTCGACGGCCCACCCATCGTCAGTTGCGCGGCCTTTGCCATGCGGGATGGGAAACTGACCGAAGCGATGGATGCTTTTGACCATCCGTTCTGGAGATCAGTCCAGGACAATGTAGCCCAAAAAGCCGTGGAAATCCGGCGCCAGGGATTTTTTGGTGCGGCGATGCTGCCGATGAGTGAGCTTGAATACACCGGCATCACTGAAAAACTGGAAAGCCTGGATGCCCGGTTTGTGGTAAGGGGGTAAGAATTTGCCTGTTTCTTGATTCGTGCGTCTTCACTGCTGACGCAAAAACAGACCCGTTCTTGAGAAAGATTCACTTGGAATATTTAAGAGACGGTAGTTCTGTATACTGTCCCCAGAACTCCGC
>JAFGRU010000083.1 GCA_016934985.1 Deltaproteobacteria bacterium | reverse complement strand
CGGTACCTCTTCTCGGCATCCCGAATCTGCATTACCTGTAGTTTAATTTCCTGCCCCATGCGCCCAAGAACCCTCTCGAACTCCTGAAATTCCTCATAAGGCATCCTCCCTCCGGTTGTTTCGTACTCCCCGGTAGCATAGGATTGGGCGATAGCGCTTAACCCCTGAAGAGGTCTACGCAGATACCCTTTGATCAAAAGGCGGGTCAGCAATATCAAAAACAGGAGCAGGCTGAAAACACCCATGCCTGACCACAGAAGCATTTCCCTCAATGCCTTAAGGTAAAGGCTTTTGGTCAAACGCAGATCGACACTGCCAATCAACACCCCCTCATAGTAGATATCACCCTTTTTGTCGATATGCCCCAATTGCCCCCGTTCCCGTTCAAATTTAACCAGGACTCGTCCCTGTCCATCCTGGACGCTGACATGTTCAACCACGGCGTTCTGGGCAAAAGTCCGGGCTATGACGGCAATGGAATCCTGATCGAAATTCCAGAGCGGAACTTTAACGGAACCGGTTAGAAAAGAGAGCTGTTCATCTCCCAGGCGGCTCAGTTCCTTTTCCCCCTTCCAGGTCAATAAAAAGTAAGTCATGGCCAGGCCGAAAAAGGCCACCAGCGCAATTGAAGCAACCAGACTAAAAGTGAGTTTCTTGGAAATGGATGGGACATGCCCGGCAGGAAATTCGGGAGTATCGGACGAAACACCATTGCTTTCATTGCGGTCTTGTTTCATCAATGGCCTCTTCGCAATAAAAAATGAATAAATTTTTCAATATAACCGTGGAGTGCCGATAATTTCCCGTCAAAAAGTGGTTCACGGAACTACCGGTTGAAAATTTTTGACAAGATAGAAGATCTTGGACAAATTTTTTCAAGCTCTTCAAAAACAATAAAACTTATGCATTATCGCATAAAAAAATTGCTCCCCTTAACAAAATAAACAAGCTAACGTTCAAGGACAGGCAATGCAAGACTATAACCGGCAAAATACACATATAATTTTAATTTTACCAGATACAAGCTCTCAACCCGACCATTTACCATGCGGATTCCGGGTTGGGCCGGAGACCTGAAGGAGGATCGGGTTAAGTTTTCGTCACGATAACGATAATGATTACGCCGGCCACGCACAGAAACGAGCCAAAACGCCCGACCCATATCCAGAACCTATTTTCGCCCTCCGCTCTCTCCTCTTTGTCTGTTCCGGAACAGACTCTTCCACCCGCTTTGTTCCGGCGCAGAAAAAAACCGGCCAAAACGACCTGAACCAAACCGAGAATCAGCAAAAAAGTCCCCCAGTGCTGCACATTCATAATTCAAATCTCCAAAATTTTTTCATATTCACGACACTGACCTGGGCCCGCACCACAGGAGTTCCAAGCTCCAGCTATTAAACAGCCTCGGTCGGAAACAACTCCCTCCGGCAGACGCTCAAAAACCAGCGGCAAGAGCCCTGGGGCCGAATCATAGCTGCCGGAAGATGACCAGAGCCGGGAGTATTGCCGACAATGGCAGCCGCAATTTTTTCTTTTTCCGCACCTGAAACAAGAAACCAGGCATTGCGGGCATTGTTGATAAGAGGCAGAGTCAAGGTCAAACGGCCAACCGCCGGCTTCGCACCAGCAGGAGGCGAAACCGCCGCCACCAGGCGCTCTCTTTCTTCCAGAACCTTATCGCCGGGGAAGAGCGATGCCGTATGACCATCCTGTCCCATGCCGAGAAGAACGAGATCGAAGCAGGGCATGTCCTCCCCCTGGAAAAACCGGCGGATCATTGTCTCGTATTGCCGGGCACCGGCTCCCGGCTCCATATTGCCGGGCATGGGAAATATCTGCTCTTCAGGGATCGCAACGCGCTTAAGAAGGCTTTCCACCGCTAAACGGTAGTTACTGTCCGGATGATCCTGGGGAACACAGCGTTCATCTCCCCAGAAAACGCAAACCCGGTTCCAATCAACCGCCGAACGGTTGGGCTCCTCCGCCAGCAGCGTGTAAAGGTGTTTGGGGGTGGAACCACCAGCCAGCGCCACGGTGAAACGTCCCCTGGCACAAATGGCTTGTGCTGCTGTTTCGACCACAAGGACGGCGCAGCGCCGGCTGCTCTCCTCCAGGGTCGGGCTCCAGTCAATAGAGGTTTTTACTTCAGTGGTCATGACCGATGATTTTCTTAACCTGGTCCGCCGCGAGTTCCGGCCCCCAGCTTCCGGCCGCGTAGGGATGAAGACGTTCGCCCCGCCCCCGGCACTGCTCGCAATCGTCAAGGATGGGGCTCAACAGCCCCCAGGAGGCTTCCACACCGTCCTGGCGCCAGAACAGCATCTGGTCACCGAGAATGCAGTCAAGAAGTACTTTTGCGTAGGGATCGAACCCCGACCCCTTGTAATTGCGGCTGTACTCAAAATCCATGGCCATTGTCTTCAGGCAAAGCCGGGGTCCCGGATTTTTGGTTTGAAAACTGAGACGGATGGCTTCTTCGGGATAAATCCCCATTTCCAGACGGTTGGCGGTAATATGTTCGGCCAGAACATTTTCAAAAAGGGTGTGAGGAACGTCTTTGAATTGAATGACAATACGGGTCACCTTGCGCTGCAGGCGCTTCCCCGAAATAAGATGAAAGGGCACCCCTTTCCAGCGCCAGTTGTCGACGAAAAGCCGCATCATGGCAAAAGTAGGAGTCAAGGATTTTGGGTTCACCCCCTCTTCCCCGCGATAGCCGGGAACAGCTGCCCCGTTGATGTTTCCATCTTCATACTGCCCCAGAACCAGGTTGTCATCAGGTTTCAGGCTGAAAGGCCGGATCGCCTGAAAAACCTTGACCTTCTCGTCCCGCACCCGGTCGGCCTCAAAGCGTGCCGGGGGTTCCATGGCGGTCAGGGACAACAATTGGAGCATGTGGTTCTGAAACATGTCACGGATGACGCCGGCTTTTTCGTAATATCCGGCCCGCTGCTCGATGCCAAGGCTTTCGGCAGCGATAATGCCGACATAGTCGATAAAATTACGGTTCCAGAGCGGCTCAAAAATGGCGTTGGCAAAACGCAGCATGAGAACGTTCTGGACCGTTTCTTTGGCGAGATAGTGATCGATGCGAAAAATCTGGTGCTCCTCGAAACTGCGGTGGAGAGTCGTATCCAATTCGACAGCAGTTTGCAGATTGTGGCCGAATGGTTTCTCGACAACGATCCTGGTCCAGCCCTTGCCTTCCCTCTTTTCATGGCTCAGGCCTGCCTCGCCGAGAAGCTCGCCGATAACGCCGTAAAGGGTCGGGGGAACAGCCAGATGGAAAAGATAGTTGCCATCGGTTTGCGCCGTTTTATCAAGATCGCGCAGATAAGCAGCCAGTTTGCGGAAGGATTCCGAAGTATAGGCCAGGGGATGGTAGTGCAGGCATGAGGCAAAACTCCTCCAATGCCGGCCGTCAAAGTCCTTTTGCTTTTCGAGAAGTCCCTCGAGACGATTGTGAAACTCCTCGCCGCTCATTTCCGTTCGTCCGCAGCCGACAATGGCAAAAGAGCCTGGAAGACTCCCGGCAACAAACATTTTGAATAGAGCGGGGATCAGTTTGCGCGTTGCCAGATCTCCCGATGCGCCAAAAATCACCAAAGTGCAGGGTTCGAGACGGCCCACGGCAAGGCTGTCACAACTACAGCCCTTTTTGGGGGAGGCTCTCAACTTCTCGGCTGCATTGGTGGCTGTAATTTTTTCATCATCGGTTTGCATCACAATTCACCTCTCTTGCTGGTGGTGAACATTTACTGTAACTGTTCAGCACAAGGACTCGTGTCGCCCATGGAAAGGGCATCTGCCGCCCGGATGGCGGCAGCTTAGCCCCATGGATGGGTTCACGCGGCCCCTGGAATGGGCGATGCGAGGCGTTGCGCTGATAAGCTGAATAATTACCATTTACCATTCATTTCTCTTTGACCGCATGGCCGCCGAACTCCTGGCGCAAAGCGGCCAGGATCCGGTTGGAGAAACTGTTTTCGTCGCGGGACTGAAAACGCTGAAACAGGGAAAGAGCGATAACCGGCGCAGCCACGCCCCTGGCTACCGCCTCATCCACGGTCCAGCGTCCTTCACCGGAATCCTCGACATAGGGCTTGAGCCGGGTCAAACGTTCATCCTCGGAGAAGGCCGATTCGAGAAGTTCGAGAAGCCAGGAGCGGATGACGCTGCCCTGGTTCCAGAGCCGGGAAACCTCGTCGTAATGCAGATGCTTGCCGTAAGGGGAGGCCTCCAACAGGGCGAAACCTTCACCATAGGCCTGCATCATGGCGTACTCGATGCCGTTATGAACCATTTTCACATAATGTCCGGCGCCGCTGGGGCCGCAATGGAGGTAGCCCCCCTCTGGAGCCAGGGTTTTGAAAAGCGGCTCGAGAAACTCGAAATCGCTCCGTTCTCCGCCAACCATGGTGCAGTAGCCGACTTTAAGGCCCCAGATGCCGCCGCTGACCCCGGCGTCGACATAGCGCAGGCCCTGTTTTTCGAGCTTCTCGGCCCGCCGCATGTCGTCCTTGTAATTGGAGTTTCCCCCCTCGACAATGATATCCCCTTCCGCCAGCAGTTCCATCAGGGTCTCGATGTGTTCATCCACAACCGTCCCCTCCGGAAGCATAAGCCACACGATGCGCGGCCTGGGAAGTTTTTCGACCATTTCCGCCAGGGAAAAGCTCCCCTCGGCGCCCTCGCTCATAATGGCCCTGGTCTTGTCGGGCGTACGGTTATAGGCCACAACCTCGTGTCCCCCCTGCAAGAGGCGCCGGACCATGTTCATGCCCATGCGCCCCAAACCGATCATCCCCAGCTTCATGGCTCACTCCCCGGTTGATTTTCAATCCACAAGCTTCGAATCTGCATAATCCTTCCCGAAAGGAAATTATTCAGCTTGTCGGCACAATGCCCCGCATCGCCCATTCCAAGGGCCGCGCTAACCCATCCATGGGCAGTACCGGTCCTTGTTCTGAACAATTACCCCGAAAGAAACATCTTAGGAATAATATTTAATTATTATCGATAATTTTTCATAAATTTTATTATTTACCCATCAGGCAATTGAGCTGTTCAAGCTTTCATCCGTCAATTGCCTCAAGCTCCTGCCAACGGGCATAAGACTTTTCCAGTTCCCTAACGACTTCATCGAGGCGATTGCGGGCATTGGCCACAGCCTCTCCCTCTTCACGGTAGAAAGCAGGATCCGCCATACGGCCGTGCAGTTCGGTCTGCTCAATTTCGAGATTTTCAATGCGCCCGGGAAGTGCCTCCAGTTCCTGGCGCTCCTTGAAAGTCAACCGCCGGGCCTTGTCCTTTTTCGGCCTTTCGCGGGGGTCTTTCTTTTCCTGGACCGGGACTTGCGGCTGGGGCCGCTGGCGAAGCCAATCGTCGTAGCCGCCGACATATTCGGCCACTTTTCCGTCACCCTCGAAAGCGATGGTACTGGTCACCACCCGGTTCAAAAAGGCGCGGTCATGGCTGACCAGAAACAGGGTCCCTTTAAATTCGGCCAGAAGTTCCTCGAGCAGGTCGAGGGTTTCGAGATCGAGATCGTTGGTCGGCTCGTCAAGCACCAGAACATTTGCCTCGCGAGTAAAAAGACGGGCCAGCAAAAGACGATTGCGTTCACCACCGGAAAGAATACTAACGGGGCTGCGGATTCGATCGGGAGTGAAGAGAAAATCTTTGAGATAACCGACAACATGGCGGGAGCGGCCGCCGACAATCACCATATCCTGCTCACCGCAAAGGTTCTGCTGCACGGTTTTGTCCTGGTCGAGCTGCTCTCGTAACTGATCGAAATAAAGAACCTGCAGGTTGGTGCCGGATTTGACCTCCCCCTTCAGGGGTGAAAGCTCCCCAAGCAGAATTTTGAGCAGGGTGGTTTTGCCCGCCCCGTTGGGACCGATAATGCCGATCCGGTCACCGCGCAGCACGGTGGTGGAAAAATCACGGATCAGGGGACGTTCACCGTAAGAAAAAGACACGCCCTTCACTTCGGCCACCAGCTTGCCGCTTCTGCCGGCCTCGACCAGCTGAAATCCGGCAGAGCCGATCCTGTCGCGACGCTGACGGCGCTCCTCGCGCATCTTCAGCAAAGCACGAACCCGCCCTTCGTTGCGGGTGCGGCGTTCTTTAACCCCCTTGCGAATCCAGATCTCCTCCTCGGCCAGCTTCTTGTCAAAGCGTTTCCATTGCAGATCCTCGGCATTCAGCCATTCGTCCTTGCGCCGCAGAAAGGTTTCATAATTACAGGCAAAATCGAACAGGCGCCCGCGGTCGAGTTCGACGATACGGGTGGCCAGGGCACGTAAAAATTCACGGTCGTGGGTAACAAAGATAAGAGTCAGATTTCCCCGGCGCAGGAACTCCTCAAGCCAGAGGATAGATTCAATGTCGAGGTGGTTGGTCGGCTCGTCGAGAAGCAGGACATCCGGTTCACGGGCCAGGGCACGGGCCAGCAACACGCGCCGCAACACCCCGCCGGAAAGAGTCCCGACTGCCGCATCGGCATCGAGCTTGAGGTGGGAGAGGACCTGTTCGATACGCTGCTGGACCTTCCAACCGCCTTTTTCCTCAATGGCCTGTTGAACCCTGTTCAGTTCTTCCAGAATTCCATCCCTGCCGCTTTCCAACTCCCGGCTCAGGCCTTGAAAACGGCAAAGATCGTCCCCCAGAGAGCCGAACCCCTGAAGCACCACATCGAAAACGCTGCCGTTCATCCCCTGGGGAATCTGCTGAGGCAGGGCCGTCACCTGAAGCCCCTGACGGAACTCGATAACACCGGTGTCGGGCTGATATTGGCCCGCCAACAGCTTGAGCAGGGTCGACTTGCCAACCCCGTTGCGGCCGAGCAGACAAATGCGCTCTCCGGGACGCACCTGAAGACTGACATCCTCCAGGACAGGCGGCCCTCCGAAAGCGAGACGGACGTTGCGAACGCTGATCAGACTCATCTCAAATTTACTCGGGAAAATTGTATTCTTTAATCTGGATCCGTGAGTTATGGCCGGGCTTTAGTACAAGTCATTGGACTGCTTAAGCATTCCAAAAATCACCGAAGAACCAATCGGTGCGCCATAACTTACACTCTTTTACCGCCCCTGATCAACGGATTCAGGTTTAATTATGACAGAAGTTTACAACCAAAAAAAGGGCCATGGGCGCCTAAGGCAGAGGGAAAAGGTTCAACAGGGAAAGCGGATCAGCCGGGCGGTTATGAACACGCAGCCCCCAGTGCAGGTGTGCTCCGGTGGAGCGCCCCGTCGACCCAAGCAGGCCGATGGTCTGGCCGGCCCGCACCCGCTCACCCGGATTGACCTCAATCCGGGATAAATGGAAGTACATGGTGACCAGCCCCATGCCGTGATCGACATAGACCGATTTGCCGGCAAAAAAATGGTCGCCGGTGAGCAGCACGATACCATCACTCGATGCGGCGACCGGCTCTCCGAGCACCCCTCGCAGATCGATACCTGAATGAGAGCTTCGCGGTTCCCCGTTTAAAACCCTGCGCACCCCGAACGGGGTACTGGTTTCTCCTTTTACAGGGCGCTGAAAAGATTGTTGCCAAACCCGGCTGTCGAGGAGGTTGCCCAGGGCCTGTTTGATAACCGCTTTCTCCCGCAAGTGCCTCTCGAGATTCTGTTTGCTAAGGCTGACCTTCTCTTTGGGAAGAGTGAGCCGCTGGACCGGAAACTCTTTGGACACTATTTTAAAGATCAATTTTCTCCGGCCCCTTGTCCCGTTCTCCTGGAGAAATTCCACGCCAAGTTCCTCTTCTCCAGGCTCTTCATTGTGCGGAATAGCGAAAAATGCACCGAATAATTCGGATTCTTCAAAGTAAGCCAAAGGGATGCGGTCTTTTTTCCAGACAAGGGTTGCGGAACCGACAGGTAATGGAGACGAAAACGAACACCAGACGACATCGCCGGGGGCATAAACGCTGGCGTTAAGTTTCAGAGAAAAATCAGGCTCATTTGCAAAAGAGAACGACGCCAACCCCAAAAGGTTCAGGATTTGGAAAATCACCATAAGACAGGTGCAACTGAAATGTTTCTGATACGGTCCGGCTAGTCGCATGATGGCCACGATTAAAAGGGTATACTGTTTATATTGATTGGACCAGAACTGAGGAATACGGCATAATGCCCGATCAAAAATATATCATTTTCACTTGTTAATTGCGAATCAACGCAAAAATTAAATACAAAATTGATGTCTCGGCCTCATGAAAGGTGAGAGATGGGTTATTCACCCGGAAGGGGAATGCCTGCCTTTTTCAGGGATACTCCATGCTCAAACCAAAAAAAAATATCATTCTGGTCATCAGTTTCCTCCTCATCACCGGTTTTCTGGTCACAGCCCTGGCAAGCTTCTTTGTTTCCAGAACCTCATTGCGAAAGGAAATTGCCCTGAATGAGCTGCCGTTAACCAGCGACAACATCTATTCCGAAATTCAACGCGATCTTCTTCGCCCCATTTTTATTTCATCCGTTATGGCACAGGATACTTTTCTTCGCGACTGGGTCGTCGAAGGAGAGACCCAACCGGACAAGATTACCCGCTACCTTAAGGAAATTCAGAAAAAGTACCATACCCTGACCAGTTTTTTCGTTTCGGAGAAAACTCATACCTATTACCAGGCAAAAGGTATTCTGAAAACGGTCAAGCCTGACGAGAAGCGGGACGCATGGTATTTCCGGGTTCGGGAAATGACACCCATGTACGAGATAAACATCGATCCGGATATGGCCAACAAAGACAAAATGACTATTTTCGTTAATTACAAAGTATTCGACTACAGCGGCCATTTCATCGGCGCAACAGGCGTCGGCCTGGAGATCAAAACTGTCCGTCAACTGATAGAAAATTACCAGCAAAGGTATAAGCGTCAAATTTTCTTTATCAACAAACAGGGGGATGTCACCCTTGCCGGCTCAGCTTTATCAGGGATGACGAGCAACATCCGTGAAATGGAGGGCATGGCCAATTTTGCAGAAAAAATTCTAACTACTGAAAATGAATCATTTATTTTCGAGAGACGCGGCGATACCATCCATTTGAACAGCCGTTTTATTCCTGAATTTGATTGGCATCTTCTGGTGGAACAGTCCGAAAAGCCGGCCCTGGAAAATATTCACCAGGCTCTTTTTTTAAACCTGGCGATCTGCACCATCATTACCGCCATTGTCCTCCTCATCACCCACCTCACCATTTCAAACTATCAGGTTAAACTGGAGAAATTGGCCATAACCGACAATCTCACGGGCATTTTCAACCGCCACGGCTTTGATATCCTTTTCGACCAGACAATGAAAGAGGCGCCCAGAAAAAAAGCCCCCTTTTCCATCATATTGTTCGATATTGATCACTTCAAAAAAATTAATGACGACTTTGGGCATACCATAGGGGATAATGTCCTGAAGCACATCGTCCAAACAACCTGGGAAAATATCCGGGCAGAGGACATCTTCTGCCGTTGGGGAGGGGATGAGTTCCTGATCCTGTTAAAGGGGTGCCGTATTGACGGTGCGCATATGCTGGCAGAGAAAATTCGTCTTGCGGTGAAAAAGGCGCCTTTTCTTATGACCGGCGGGAAGATCGAGCTCTCTTTGAGCCTCGGTGCCACGGAATTCATTGCCGATGAAACAGAGATTTCTTTATTCAAAAGAGCCGACCAGCTTCTCTATCTGGCCAAACAAAATGGGCGTGACCGATCGGAAAAATAACTACCTGCATCCGTGGGCGGTGAAAAAGTGACGTGTCTGTCCGGAATAAGCATTTCAAAAATCCGGATCGCACCCATTGGCTCGTCGGCCTTTTTTGTAATTCTTGGCATTGTGCAATTGCCCGTTCATACTCGCCGTTTCAGAAATCATAAAGCATGACAGAGAATCACTGGGAAAACACAATTTCAGAGCAAAAGGACAGGCCTGCGCCCACAATTGTCATAATCGGCGGAGGCCCTGCCGGACTGATGGCTGCCGGACAGGCAGCCACAATGGGAGCGCGGGTTCTGGTCCTCGAAAAAATGGACCGGCCGGCACTCAAGTTGGGCATTACCGGCAAGGGGCGCTGCAATATCACCAACATTGCCGAGGTAAGAGAATTTATCAATCATTTTGGGAAATCCGGCCTTTTTCTGCGCCAGGCCTTTTCCCGCTTTTTCAACACCGACCTCATGGATTTTCTGGAAAACATCGGTCTGAAGCTGGTGGCCGAACGGGGCGGCCGGGTCTTCCCCGCCAGCGGCAAAGCCCTCGATGTCGTCGGCTTTCTGCTGAAATGGGCGAAAAACAGCGGTGTCCAGATAAGGACCGCCTCCCCCGTCGACGGCCTCCTCATCAAAGATGGGGTAGTCAAAGGCGTCGTCTGCAAAGGCGAGAACATTTACTGCCATGCCGTCATTCTCAGCAGCGGCGGGGCTTCCTATGCCGCCACAGGCTCCACCGGCGATGGCTACCGCCTGGCGGAAACAGCCGGCCACCGGGTCATCCCCATCCGTCCGGCTCTGGTTCCCCTTGAAACCGCCGGCAACCAGGCTGGAAGAATGGCAGACCTCAATCTGCGCAACATCAATGTCAAGATGCTGGTAGACGGCAAAAAACGCCGGGAAGCTTTCGGGGAACTTGTCTTTGCCGATTTCGGCGTTACCGGGCCCGTAATCCTCACCCTGAGCGGAGAGACCGTCGATCTGCTGCAGCTCGGAAAAAAGATCGAACTCAGCATCGACCTCAAACCGGCCCTCGACGAACGCAAACTCGACGCCCGTCTTCTGCGCGATCTCGAAGCCCGGGGCAAAGAGCCCGTCAACAGCATCCTGCGCGGTCTGATTCCGCGTGAAATGGTCCCCGTCTGCCTCGATAGCATATCCCTGCCGTCCGACCGCCGCGGTAATTCACTTTCCGCCGAAGAACGCAAACGCCTGCGCTACTGGCTCAAGGATTTCCGCCTCGAAGTCACCGGCCACCGGCCCTTCGCCGAAGCCATTATCACTGCAGGCGGTGTCGACACCCGCGAGGTTGACCCGCGAACCATGGAATCCCGGAAGGTAAAGGGATTGTATTTCGCCGGTGAGGTCCTTGACCTCCAGGCCGATACGGGAGGCTATAATCTCCAGGCCGCCTTTTCAACCGGCTGGCTGGCAGGCCGCAGCGCCGCACAACAGCCGGCAATAGAAAAATAAACAAAAGACCCGACTCCGTTTAAAAGGACATTTCCTTATGAATGCCCCCAACGATACCCATCGCAAAACCATCGGTTATATTCTGTGGATTTTCGGCTTTACCGGTTCTCATCGATTTTATTACGGCAAACCCTTTTCCGGAACGGTTTATTTCTTTACCCTCGGCCTTCTCGGCATCGGCTGGCTCATCGACCTCTTCCTGAT
>JAFGRU010000008.1 GCA_016934985.1 Deltaproteobacteria bacterium | reverse complement strand
TTATTTCTTCTTGCCGGCTACGGTTTTCCGGGGCCCTTTACGGGTTCTTGCGTTAGTTTTAGTCTTCTGGCCACGAACGGGCAAGCCGCGGCGATGGCGCAGACCGCGGTAGCAACCCAGGTCCATAAGACGTTTGATATTGGCAGTCACCTCACGCCGCAAATCCCCTTCGACCTTGTGCGCATGCTCAATGATTTCACGGATCTTGGCGATTTCGTTTTCATTCAAATCATCGGAACGGGTTTCCGTTGAAACCCCCGCCTTATCCAGAATCATTTTTGAAGTCGATCGGCCGATACCGTATATGTACGTAAGAGCCACCTCAATACGTTTGTTTCGAGGCAAATCAATGCCAGCAATTCGTGCCAATGTGTAACCCTCCTACCGAGAAACGGTTTTTATCCTTGCTTCTGTTTATGTTTGGGATTTTCACAGAGAACTCTGACCAGGCCCTTGCGCCTGATTATCTTACATTTGTCGCAAATTGTTTTTACCGATGCTCGAACCTTCATTTTGTACCCTTTTAATCCAGTTTATTAGCTAATGTTTTAAAAACCCACCCAGCCTCAGGTAGCGGTAAGAATCACCGGCCCGTCCTCAGTCACTGCGATGGTATGCTCGAAATGAGCCGAAGGCTTTTTGTCGGCCGTTACCGCAGTCCACCCGTCAGAAAGAATACGAACTTCCTCGCTCCCGCTGTTGATCATGGGCTCAATCGCCAGGGTCATACCTGCTTCGAGAAGGACGCCCTTCCCTGGAGGTCCGAAGTTGGGGATCTGAGGAGCTTCGTGCAATGCCCGCCCAATGCCATGGCCGACAAATTTTCTTACCACACTGAAACCCTTTTTCTCGACAAAACTCTGGACTGCATGGGATATGTCCGACAGCCTGTTTCCCGGTCGGGCCAGATTAATACCCCGCTCCAAAGCTTCACGTGTGGCATTCATGAGGGCCTGCTTCCCTTTGTCCACCTTCCCGATAGGAACGGTTACAGCAGCATCACCAAAAAAGCCCCGATATTCCACACCGAAGTCAATACTGAGGATATCCCCCTCCTTAAGCGGCGTGCTATCAGAAAACCCATGAACCACCTTTTCGTTAGGCGAAGCACAGATGGTGTAGGGGAATCCTGCGTAGCCTTTGAATGCAGCTTTCACCTTTCTTTTACCGCATTCATGTTCGGCCAGTTCATCCAGATCTCTAGTGCTGACCCCAGGCACTGCCCTTTCGCTAAGCAAAGCCAAAATCTCAGCGACAATGCGCCCGGCATCCCTCATGATTTGAATTTCCTGAGGGCTTTTAAGTTTAATCAAGGCCGCCTCCGAGAAGCCTGTCGATCTCTTTCTGAACCTCCGGAATTTTTTTCATTCCGTCGATCACTGCAAGAATCCCGGCCTCACGGTAATAAGCAATTAAAGGTGCCGTCTGGTTTTCATAAACCGTCAGTCTTTCCCTGATGGTTTCTTCCTTGTCGTCATCTCGCTGGAAAAGACTGCCGCCACAGGCATCACAAAAGTCCGGTTTCTTGGGGGGATCAAATTTTATGTGATACCCTCGCCCACACTCCCGGCAGGTACGGCGCCCAGAGAGACGTTCGATAAGGGCTTGGTTATCCACTGTTAAAGAAAGCACCCTATCCAAGGGCAACTGCAATTCCTTTAATACTTCGGTCAAGGCATCCGCCTGAGGAAGGGTCCGCGGAAAGCCATCAAGAATAAACCCCGAAGCACAATCCTTGTTCTGCAACCGTTCCCTGACGATGCCAACAACAACCTCATCAGGCACCAGCAACCCGCCATCCATATACTTTTTGGCTTCCTTACCCATAGGGGAGCCTTCTTTGACGGCGCCGCGCAAGATGTCGCCAGTGGAAATCTGGGGAATGCCGAACTTTTCCACCATCATCTTGGCTTGGGTGCCTTTACCACAACCGGGGGGACCTAACAGTATGATCCGCATACGCCCTCCTCAATTCAACGACGGCCCTTAAGGCTGATCCCCCGCATAAACCCTTCGTAGGAACGGGATATCAGATGAGCCTCGATCTGCGACGAGGTGTCAAGGCCGACACCGACAATAATCAGCAAAGAGGTGCCGCCAAAATAAAAAGGAACATTAAACTGGTTGATCAAAAACGTCGGCAAGACACAAACCGCCGAAACGTAAATAGCTCCTGCAAAGGTCAACCGGTTCAACACCGCATCAATGAATTCAGCCGTGTTTTTACCAGGTCGTATGCCTGGAACAAAACCGCCCTGCTTTTTTATGTTGTCCGCGACATCAACAGGGTTGAAAGTCACTGCCGTATAAAAATAACAAAAGAAGATAATAGCGCCGACATAAACCAGGTTGTATAGCCAATGACTGGGCGTCATGTAGGACGCCGCTTTTTGAATCCAGGGCACATCCACCAAATTGGCAACCGTAGCCGGAAACATGATGATGGAGCTGGCAAAAATAGGGGGTATAACCCCGCTCATGTTGACCTTGAGAGGCAGGTGACTGCCCCGGTCCCCGGCTCGGCTCATACCGACAACGCGCTTGGCGTACTGAATGGGAACCTTTCTTGCGCCGGTTTCCATAAAAACGATGGCCCAGACCACCGCTACCATTACAACCACAATGAGCAACGCAACAAAAAGACTGATGGCTCCAGTGTCGATCAAACGAATGGAGTTGACAATGGCCGCAGGCGTACCTGCAACGATACCGGCAAAAATGATCAAAGAAATACCATTGCCGATGCCCCGTTCGGTAATTTGCTCGCCAAGCCACATGATAAATGCAGTGCCGGCGGTCAGAGTAAGAATGGTCAGGGTGATAAAACCAAAGCCAGGCGAGGCCACTACCGGCTCCCCACCAGGTCCGGTCATGGTCTGAAGACCGACAGCAATCCCGGCACTCTGAATAACCGAAAGGATAATAGTCCCATATCGGGTCCATTTAGTGATGGTCTTCCGCCCCTGCTCCCCCTCCTTGGAGAGTTTTTCTATGGGCTCGAAAACGACGGTAAGCAACTGAAGAATGATGGAAGCGCTGATATACGGCATAATGCCAAGGGCAAAAACCGTCATTCGACTTAATGCACCCCCGGTAAATGTGCTGACAAGGCCCAGCAAGGTACCTTGGGTACCTTCAAAAAACTTGGCCAGAACTGTCGCATCAATTCCAGGCGTGGGGACATGACACCCTATCCGATAGACAGCAAGCATCCCCAAGGTAAAAAGGATGCGTCTGCGAAGTTCGGTAATCGAAAAGATATTTATCAGGCTTTGAATCACTTCAAATCACCTCGGCTGCACCACCTGCGGCGTTGATTTTTTCCGTTGCCGTTTTGCTGAATTTGTCAGCCTTGACGGTCAGGGCCAGAGTAAGGTCGCCTTCTCCAAGGATTTTGACACCGTCAACATCCTTGCGGATAAGCCCTGCCTCAAGAAGGGTCTGGCGGTCGACAACGCTATTAGCCTCAAAACGGTTGAGATCCTTCAGGTTGACAGCACCGATAACTTTACGGCTCAAAGGAGTGAAACCGCGTTTGGGAAGCCGCCTCTGTAAAGGCATCTGCCCGCCTTCAAAACCGGCCTTGACACCTCCACCGCTACGGGCGTTCTGACCTTTGTGCCCTTTACCGGCAGTTTTCCCCCATCCGGATCCCGGACCTCTCCCGATCCGCTTCTTTTTATGTCGCGATCCGTCCGCTGGTTTGAGATTGCTCAGATCCATTTTTATCGCATCCTTATAGGTTAATCTTTTTCAACTTCGACCATGTGACTGACTTTGCGGATCATTCCCCAGGTCTGGGGAGTATCCACAAGTTCCACCGTCTGGTGGAGTTTTCTCAGGCCCATGCCGCAAAGAACTTTGGTGAAATATTTATCGCGGCTGATACCGCTCTTTTTCAAGGTAACCTTGACAGCCATCCTGTCCCCCGTTTTTTATTTACTGTGCGTCCTGAAGACCACGCCGTTCCATGATCTGCTCAAAACTGCGGAGCTGCCCCAAAGCGTTCATTGTGGCACGAACCACGTTGTGCGGATTATTGGAGCCGATGCATTTGGTCAGGATATTACCTACGCCGGCAACTTCAAGTACAGCACGAACAGGCCCACCAGCAATAACACCGGTCCCCTCGGAAGCAGGTTTCAGCAGAACTCTGCCAGCACCATATTTCCCCAAAACATCATAAGGAATGGTCTTTTCCTTCTGTTTCAAGGGGATCGAAACCAGGCTTTTCTTAGCTTTTTCAGCCCCTTTGCGAATCGCTTCGGGAACCTCTTTGGCTTTGCCCAGACCAAAACCGACACGCCCCTGCCCATCACCGACTACAACCAGGGCAGAAAAGCTGAACCGGCGTCCACCCTTGACAACCTTCGCACAACGGTTGATATGGATCACGCGGTCAATAAAAGTTTGCTCGTTTGTATCGTTCGCCTGCAAAGGAATCCTCCTTAAGATTAAAATTTAAGACCGGCTTCGCGCGCCCCTTCGGCCAAGGCCTGAACCCGGCCATGATAAAGGAAACCGTTCCGATCAAAAACCACACTCTCTATATTCTTCTCCAAAGCCATTTTGGCTATGGCTTTGCCAACCTCTTTAGCGGAATTCACATTACCTGAATAACCTCCGTCGAGATTGACATCCCCTGCTTTAAGGGTAGAGGCGGCAACGAGAGTCTTCCCGTTGATATCTTCAATGATCTGAGCATAAACGTGCTTGGCGCTGCGGAAAACACAAAGCCGCGGACGCTCGGAAGTTCCCCGAACCTTTTTGCGGACCCGAGTCTGTCTTCTGACACGCACATCGTTTCTGCTTACTTTTTTGCTGCTCATAACTGCACTTTCTCCTTGCCCTTAAGGAAAACTATTTCTTCCCGGCTTTCCCGGCTTTACGGATAATTCTTTCTTCTTTGTATTTAATCCCCTTGCCTTTGTATGGCTCAGGGGATCGGAACGCGCGAATGTTTGCAGCGGTCTCCCCGACCAGTTCCTTGTCCACACCTTTTACCGCGATCTGAGTCTGTTTTTCAACTTCGATGGTAATACCTTCGGGTATGGGAAACTCGATGGGATGTGAATAGCCCAGGGCCAGGTTGAGGACTTTAGGGCTCTTGGCTTCAGCACGATAGCCGACACCGTTGATTTCAAGGTTTTTCTGGAATCCCTTGGTCACCCCTTCAACCATATTTGCTACAAGAGTACGCGACAGCCCAAGAAGAGCTGTATTCCTCTGTGGCTCGGGACCGGCCTGAACCAGGATCTGCTCCGATTCCACAACGACATTGACGTTTTCCGGAATATTCTTCGCCACCTTGCCCATGGGACCCTCGACGTTGACCTGGGTTCCAGCTATAGCAACCTTGACTCCCTTGGGGATCGGGATGGGTTTTTTGCCAATTCTCGACATGTTACAACTCCTTGAGCCTGCCTTTACCAAATCGTACAGATAACTTCGCCACCAACCTGAGCCTTGCGCGCATCCTCGTCGGAGAGAACGCCTTTAGAGGTCGAAACGATGGCGCAACCCATGCCATTTTTCACTTTGGGTATTTCATCCGTACCAACATAAACCCTTCTGCTTGGCCGGGAAACTCTCTGAATTTCATGGATCACAGGGAAGTTACCGTCGTCAAACTTGAGATAGATTCTCAAGGTTTCAAAATTATCGTTGGTAACCGTTTTAAAGTTCTTGATGTAACCCAGATTTCGAAGCACTGTGGCAATAGCCACTTTCTGCTTGGACGAAGGTATGTCAACCTTTTTATGCCTGGCCATACCGGCATTCCTGAGTCTCGTCAGCATATCAGCGATAGGATCTGTCATTCCCATGTAAAAAACTCCTCCAAATATTACCAGCTGGACTTAGTGACCCCTGGTATCTTTCCTTCCGATGCCAATTTTCTCAGGCAAATCCGGCACATATTGAACTTACGGTAATAAGCCCTGGGACGTCCGCAAAGCGGACAACGGTTATATTCCCTAACCTTGAATTTTTTAGGCCGTTGGGCTTTGATCATCATCGATTTCTTTGCCACTGTATTCCTCCCGTGGGATGCTAAGGTTACTTCCTGAAGGGCATTCCCAGCCCTGCCAGCAAAGCACGCCCCTGCTCGTCATTTTTTGCAGTAGTGACGATAGATATATTCAAACCTTTAATCTTGTCGATTTTATCAAGATCAATTTCGGGGAAGATGATCTGCTCACGTATTCCAAGCGTGTAATTTCCCCGGCCGTCAAAAGCCTTGGGGGAAACACCCTTGAAGTCACGAACGCGGGGCAGAGCGATATTGATCAGGCGATCCAGAAACTCGTAAGCACGATCACGACGCAGCGTTACCATGCACCCTATGGACATACCTTCCCTCAACTTGAAACTGGCAATGGATCTTTTGGCCTTGGTGATAACCGCTTTCTGCCCGGTAATCGCCGACAGCTCTTCGGCCGCCGACTCCAGAATCTTTACGTTCTGAATAGCCTCACCCAGTCCCATGTTGACGACTACTTTCTGAACCCTGGGCACCTCCATCACATTTTTAAGCTCCAGATCTTTCTGAAGCTGAGCTTGCAATTCGGTGTTATACATTTCACGAAGTCTGGCCATGAATCACCCCGTTATTTATCTAATGTTGCTTG
>JAFGRU010000082.1 GCA_016934985.1 Deltaproteobacteria bacterium | reverse complement strand
GTCGCATGCTCCATCAGGCACAGGGAATCCCGGGCCGTGTTATAAAAACGGATGCCGTACCAGTCGCCACGGGCCGGTGATGAATCGTTGGAGGTGAACAGAATCGGTGCGGCCTCCGTCCCCTGAGCCACCAGGGCTCCGGGGTCGCCGGAACTGGCGCCAATGCCGATATAGTGGGCGCGATTAACACGCACCTCCACGCCCGGCTCGATTGTCAGGGTGGTTACACCGTCGTCACCGTCAGTACCATGCACACTGATATCGTCGTTTACTAAATAAGGACTTCCCGCCAGAGTCCAAACGGTGTCAGTGGAGATTACTCCACTGACCTCGGTATCGGCCCAGCCTCCGGAAGCAAAACAGAGCAGCAGCATGAGCAGGAAAACAAAGGATTTCATCCCCATTTTTAAATAACCACATGATTGCATTTGGGCTTGTCTCCGTTGGGTTTCGTTCAGCAGGAAATTCATAGTTTCCTCTTTAATCGGCTAATTGTCCGAGTACGATTTTCAATTGTTGTTCTTTCAACTCCTGGCCAACCAATTCAGGATATTTAAGACCCCTCTTTTTGCTTCTCGGGTGGCGGTGCCGCCGGCACATCCGAAAACGGCAGGCTCCTGCCGCAGGTGGCACAGCCGCCCACGGTTTTCAGACGCTCCTCGCGAGGCAGGGCCGCGCGTTTCCGGCCTTGCAGGAAGGTACGATAACCGGCCAGCCCACCCTCGACGAAAAGCACGTTGGCAACGCCATTTCTCCTGAAATCGGCCTCAGCCCGGGCGTACCCTTGACCGGCCGCATTCAACACCAGGGGGGGCAGAGCGCTGGTTTGCACCGCCAATTCCTTTTTCAGGCATTGCGCCGCCTGCTTTTTCGTATCGAGGGCCACGCAGCCGGGCAGCAACTCAGAAAGTTCTTTGGTTGCTTTTTGCCCCAGATAAACAACCAGCCTTCCCTCCAGGTCCTTTTCCCGGCTGAAAACGGCTGCCGAAATCGTTTTTTCCTTCAGCAGCGAGGCGGCATCACCTGCCACCTTGCCGCCGCCGGCCAGCCAGGCGGATATCCCGCCGGCCAGGATCGAGACGCGGAATCCCCGGGTTTTCAGATCGCGGCAGGTCGCTTCGAGGGGGAGCCATTCCCGGCCGTCCCCGATCAGAACCAGATCCTTTCCCTTGAGAAAGGTTTTGGTTTTGAGAAAAGTCAGCGGGACATGCACGGAGCCGGGGATACGGGCACGGTCGAAATCCTTCTGAGCCCGGACATCCACCAGCACCACCTGGTTGTCGCGATGCTTTTTGATAACCGTCTCGACCGGCCTCACAAGCGCGGCATCCCAGGCTATAGGCTTGCCAAATGCGGAAACGGCCAGGGACAGCGAGAAAAACCCGGTCATGAGCCATACCATTGAAAACGAAATCTTTTTCATACATCTACTTCCTGAAGTCATCGACCATTTGCTTAAGCTAAAAGAACCTGCTGTTTTATTTCCCTTTGCGATTAAGCAAGGAAGGGTATCGCAGCATTGCCGGTTTCGTGGGTTGCGTCCCCCGACGACGCCTTCTTTCTTTTTACGTCAAAAAGAAAGAAGCAAAGAAAAGGACGCCCCGCGATTCGCCCTTCGGGTACCCTGCGCTCCGAAAACCTTTTGAGGACGGCCATGATTCGCAAAAACCGCTCAGATGTCCGTCTATTCTCAAAACGTTTCCTACACTCCGGCGTCATCACAAGGGGATCAAATCTATAATCAACCTTAAGCTTTATCAGCTCATTTTGAGTCAACGTCTCAAAATGGCTTAAACCTGTTTCAGGTTTTCAAGGTTTTTGCCTTTTCCCCTTGCATCACAGCCGTTGAGGAGAGGGACTTTTGAGATCAAGCCGGGCAGGCTGTCTGAGCGAAGCGAGTTCCTGCACGGCCTCAAAAGACACTTTCCTCAACGGGGACCCGAAGGGCAAGGTGCCGGGGTGCCCTTTTTCTGCTTACTCTTTTTCGGGCAAGCAAAAAGAGTAAGGCGTCGTCCGGGGACGCAACCCAGGGCCTCAATCCAGGGGCACGCTCAAATCCCCGGCAACATTGGCTTCAACCGTCTCCAGATCGCTCCAATATTCCTGACCGCCATAATTGACGCGCAAACGATAGACGCCGGCAGGCAGAACGAAATCGATCTGCCCGGAACTGTCCGTCGTGCCGGTCAACCCCAGATAGGAACTGCTTTCGTTGAAAACATAGACCGAGGCACCCTCGACAGGCGTCTCTGCCAGGGTCACGGTGAGCTGCACCTTACCGCGGGGAATGGTCACCGCCACGTCCTCCGCCTGGAACACCTGAGACCAGTACTGGGCTCTCAGATAGTCGGCCCGCACCTTGTACTCCTTCTGGGGCAGGTGAAAAACGGCAATGCCGGTATCATCGGTATCAATCTTCACGCCCTGATACGAACCCGCGGGAGTGAAGAGATAGACGGGGACACCGGCCAGGGTTTCGGCCGTCGGGTACTGGGCGGAAACCTGTACCTGAATATCCTGGTGGGGGATGCTCAACAGCCCCGACGAGACCGCGGGCACGGCAAAATCAGGCGTCCAGTACTGGTAGCCCAGATAGTCGGCCCGGAAGCGGTACTGCCCGTCCGAAAGATTGAAGCTCACCTGCCCCGCATCATCGCTGACACTCTGCAGACCGAGATAGCTTCCTGCGGGATTGAAGGCGTAGACACGGCAGCCGACCAGAGGCCCGTCGCCGTTGTCGACGGTCAGGGCAAAGGTTCCCCCGCCGGTTTCAATGCCCGCAGCAGTGGTCTGGTCGGCAACCACCGTGGCGCTGCCCCAGTACTGGCTGCTCAGATAGTCGGCCCGGAAACGGTATTCGCCGGCGGGCAGCCGGAACTCCACAGCCCCCTGCCCGTCACTGACGGCGTTCAGGCCGAGATAGGAATTGGTGGCGGTGAAAACATACACCCGCACCCCGGAAAGGGCTCCGGCACTGTCGCTGACCGTAATCCGGGCGAGGCCCTCGCCGATGACAACGGCCGTATCTGCGGAATTGAAGGTCTCGCTCCAGAACTGCTGACCCAGGTAATCCACGCGTACCTTGTAATCGAGTTGAGGCAGGTTGAAGCTGACCGAGCCGGCTGGGTCAGTATTCTGCTTAATGCCCAGGTAACTGCCCTGGGAACTGAAAAGGTAGACCGGCACGTTTTCCAGCAACTGTTGGTCTCCGCCAAGCTGGGTGGAAACAGTGGCGACAGATTGGTGATGCGGAATCGTCAGGGACATATCCAGAAGATCGGGCACGGTGAAATCGGAACTCCAGAACTGCCCGCCAAGATAGTCCGCCCGGAAACGGTAGCTGCCGTCGGAAAGATCGAAGGAAACCGTGCCGCTACTGTCGGTAGGCCCATATTCGCCGAGATAACTGCCGGTTATTCCGAACAGATAACAGTTGATCCCGGGCAAGGGTTCGTCTGTATCTGTCTTCACCGTCAATGAGAAGCTGCCGCCTCCGGTGGAGATATCGACGGCCGTCTGCTGATCGGCATATAGAGGAACGTCATTGCTCCAGAATTGGCTCCCCTGGTAATCGGCGCGGAAGCGGTACTCCCCTTCGGGCAGGCGGAAGACGACCCCCTTGTCAGCAGCCGTAGTGCCGGTCCGGCCGAGATAGCTCCCCGCCGGGGAGAAGACATAGACCGGCAACCCGGCCAGAGCCTCGCCGCCCCAGCTGACAGTGACTTCCGCTTCGGCCATGGGCACCCGTATCTCGGTGTCGGCCCAGACAAAGGCGTCGCTCCAGTACTGCCGGCCCAGGTAGTCAAGGCGCAGCTTATAGTCTTTTTCCGGCAGGTTTAGAACGACGTAACCCTCGCTGTCGGTCTTCATGCTGACGCCCATATAGCTCCCGGCGTTGCTGAACAGGTAGGTGTTGACGTCGGTCAGCGGCTCCAGAACGCCCTGGAACTCGGCATTGGCCAGGATCTCCACATCCTGGTGCGGAATGATGAGTTCATCCTCGAGATCGGCAGCCACCGTGACCACTTCGCTCCAGAACTGGTAACCGAGATAATCGACTCGCAGGTGATAGTCTCCCCCGGTAACGTTAAAGGCCACCTCGCCGTTGCTGTCGGTTTTGGCGTTGAGACCGAGATAACTGTTGTTGGAATTGAAGAGATAGGCGTTGTAGCCGGTCAGGGGCGTGACGGCATCCTTTTTCACGCTGACGGTGTAAAGCCCGCCTCCAAACTCAAATTGAGTAAAATTGGGCTCTGTCGCGGAAATCTCGATGACCTCGGTCCAGTACTGGGAGCCCAGCAGGTCGGCACGGAATTTATAGCGGTAGCCTACCGGCAGGGACAGGTTAATACAGCCATATTGATCGGTGAGAGCCGACACGCCAAGGTAAGAGCCGGATTCCGAGAAGAGATAAACCCGTACGCCCGCCGTGGGACCGCTGTGAGTCGCCACCTCAACCTGCACCAGGCTGACCGGAATCTGCAGGGGAACCTCGGTAAAACGGGGCAGTTCCACGGTATCGCTCCAGAACTGCTGCCCCAGATAGTCGGCCCGGAAAAGGTATTCGCCGGGGGCAAACGTCGAGGCGGTAAATTCGGCAATGCCGTTTTCGTCCGTAGTCATGGATAAGCCGGTGAAGGAAGAGGTGCCTGTAAAGGCGTAGACCCGTAGGCCGGAAAGGGCGATGCCGGAATCGGTCGCCACCGCAACCCTGGCTATTTCGGGCCGGTCATCGACAAAACGGACCAAAAAGCGCCCGGTGTCCGACCATGTACTTTGCAACCCATTTGCATCCATGGCCAAAACCCGCCAGTAATAGAGGGAATTGTCAGCTAGAGGGGCGGTCAATTCAAAACGTGGTTGGGCTGAAGACGCCTGCACCAGAGGAGTTGTCAACTCTTCATCCCCATACAATTCGAAATGATAGGTCAGGTTGTCCTTTTCCGGGTCGGAAGCCGGGGCCGACTCCAGCACCGGAGTCAAAGAGCCTTCCCACGCCAGATGGCCAGGATTCATGAGTTTCGGTTCAAGAGGAGCTTCGTTGGCTGCATCAATCCGGAAAGACCCTGTCACCCACGGGCTTTCCTGCCTTCCGTCGGAAACTTTTACCCGCCAGTGATAAAGGGCGTTTTCTTCGAGACCGGTGACCTGCCACACTGCCCCTTCGGATTGTGCCGGAATCCCCGCGGAAACCTGCAGGGCCTCGGTGCTGAAATTTGCTTCACGGTCAATTTCAAAGTAATAGACAAGTGGGGCGCCCTCAGGATCGCTCCCACCTTGTGCCCAAAGCTCAACATCCGACGTCACACTTCGCCCCCCCACTTCGGGTGCGGCAATGACTGGGGCGTTCGGCGGCTGGTTGAACATGTCGACAGTAAAAGAACCCACCGAGGACCAGCTTTCAAGGCCGGACTCATCCACAACACCGACCCGCCAATAGTAGGTACTCAAATCTTCCAGGGAAGCAGTCGACATGGTCCACTGGGTGGTGCCCGAAGTCCCGGCGACCAGTGCTTCGGAGGCCTCAATCAGTTGCGTTAAAGCATCATCGGCGTAGACTTCGAAATGGTAGGTCAGTGCGTCCCCGTCCGGGTCGAGGGAATTGCCTGCTTCAAAAACCGGCTGTCGAGTAGCGACCGCCCCCTCGTTTGCAGGCAGGCTCAGCTTTACCGTCCCGGGAGCAAGGTTTTCCGTATTGACTTTGAAAGCCCCGTAACGCCAACGGCTGAAAGCGACTCCGTCGGTCGCCCGAACCCGCCAGACATAGGAATGGTCTTCTTCCAGATCTTCAGGAACAAGCCATTGCGCCTGGGAACCATTGCCTGTGACACCCTGTGCTGCCGCTATGGCTTCCCGAAGATATTCGTCGGCAAACAGTTCAAACTCATAGGTCACCGTATCCCCATCGGGGTCTTCAACTTCTCCGACAACCAGCGAAGGCCTCAGCATATCGGTTCTCTCCCCGTACTGAGGCGCAATTATCTCGGGAATCCATGGCGCATTATCGGTCCTTGTCGGATTGCTGCCTAAACGAAACTCAAGCGCATCGGGAATGCCGTCCTCGTCAAAGTCCCCGCTGCCGTCCCGATCGAGGCTGTCAAAGTTATCCTGCTCCCACTGGTCGTTCAACCCGTCACCGTCAGAATCTTCCAAGGGAAAGAGGGTTACTTTTGCCGTTTGCGTCGCCGTCAAACTCCCGTCCGAGGCATTAAACGAGATTGAGTAAACCCCCGCCTGGCCCACGCTTGTCACCCAGGTGAAGGTTCCGGTGCCGTTTTCCCCGTCCGAAAAAACGGCGCCGGGGGGAAGGCTTTGGGCGGACAGGATGGGAATGGTGCCGTTCGGGTCGCTTGACTCAACAACAAACGCTACTGTCGAGCCTTCCAACGCAGATCGATCGGGTATGAACTGTAAAACAGGCGCCTGCGGCTGGGCCGAAGCGTCGGCAAAATAGACCGTGTAATTCCCGCCGCCATTGATATCGAAAAAATTCAACCAGGGGTCCCAAGAGGTCCCCTCGCCACGGCTGCGGGAAAGCCAGGCGTTTTCCTGTTTAATGATTTTTCCGTCATGGCGGATGACCCGATCGAGCACCTTGCCTCCCGCGAAAGGATCAGCTATCCGGGCGAAACCGGGACCGGACATGGCGGGCAAGGTCAGGACCCAGGCGGCCGTGTTCCCGGCCACCTGGGTAAGGGTCGCCGCTGAAGACAAATCAGAAACCACGGTGTCGACACCGTCCGACCCGTAAAGACGGTAAATATTGCCGTCCAGGGCCAGAAAATCCTTCCTGGTGTCGCTGCCGGGAGTATCCGCAAGGACCTCCCCTACGAGAAGATGGGTCTGTGGCGTGGTCATCAACGACGTGACTTCGCCCCCAAGCTCATCAGCATGATGATAACTGGCATCAAAGCTGACAAATTCCCCGGAAATGGAGCAACTCATGACCCAGCGGCCAATAGCCACCCCACCGGCAGCGATGTTGCCAAAGTTGCAGATCAGGCTTCGGTCCGAAGGCTGCCCGTTGACCTCCGCGCTTTCGATGGAAAAAGCAATGGGGAGGCCGTCATTTTCGACAATGCGTGGTTCCGCCGACTCAATCTTTAGACTTTTGGCGGTTCCGGCGCCGTTGTTAAGAACCCGCACCCCGAGGGGAAATGGAACCGGCGCCTCAATCTCCGACGTTCCCGGGTCGTCGCCGTAAACAAAGTGGGGGATAAAATAATCGAGGACCAGTTCGGGCATCGGCTTGACGACGATAAAATCGGGAGCCACTTCAGTCACATGCTCCTCGCCTCCGATGGTATAGGTCAAAACCGCCCCCACGTAGTAGGGCGTACCGCCAGCAACGCCGGCCGCCGCTCCCGGAGCAGGAATGATAAGCCAATTGATATCTGCGGAAGTGGACGGCGACACACTTCCGAAGCCGCTGATACTGTCGATGTTATCCATGGTCGGCGCGCCCAGGAAAAAAAGCGCTCCCTGGTCCGAACCGCTGGAAGTCACCGCCACCGGGTTGCCATCCTGATCCGTTATGCGAACCTGGATATCGACGTTTTCCAGGGAAATGTCGGACAAGCCATTGTTGATTCTCATGTGGGCGTCGAAAGCCTGCCGTTCCAGAGTGGCTTCCTGGCTAATCTCGATCTTCACTCTGGCACAGAGCGAATCGTCTCCTGAAGCCGGCGAAACCGCTCCGTTTACCAGGCCCAGCACGACCATGATCCACATCACCAACCACAGTTTGGACCTCCGCTCGAGTATTTCGTCCCTCATGGCTCCCCCATATTCATTACCCGGAAAATCCGGCTTCTCTTAGCGGAACGGGTCTATTTCATCCGGGCACGAAGCCCTTCTCCCGCAACCCGAAAACGCTGAAATTTTTCCTCCGCGCCATCCCCATATAAATGAAAAACCACGTAATTCGCCCCATCGGGCTTGAAACTGGCGTTCGTCACATCGGCGATCCACCATTGCCCTGCGGCGAAAAACTCGGCCCAATTGTGATAAGAAGAGGCCGTCAAATTCATGTTGCGATCACAGATGAATCCGCCTACCGTGCGGCAGGGAATTCCCGCAGCGCGGCAGAGCGCGGTAAAAAGCAGGGCCATATCAGTACAATCCCCTGCCCCGCTTCGAAGGGCATGAAGCGCGCCCTTATCTTTTCCTGAAGCCCCCGCGTACCTGACATGTCCTGCCACCCAATCAAAAATATCCCTGGCCGGGTCGGACTTGCCTTTTGAGGCCAGCAAAAGCGCTTGTTTAAGCAGCTGCGGTGCATTTGACTCAATATTTTGAGAGGGAGACAGAAAATCCGTTTTTTGCGGCGCGAAAGATTCTCGCCGCGCCCCGGAAAACATATCCATTTGTACAGTCACCTTGATTTCCTGCCGGGCAAAGGGAGCAATATTTTTTAGATCAAAACGCAAAAAACGGTTCCCGTTGGAATCTGTTTCATAAGAAAACGGCTGAGAAGTGGTAAGTTTTGAACAAGACTGAAAAGGCGAGGACGCCAGAGGCGCAAAGGTGAAAAAAGTGGCTTCGCTTACCGAACGGTTGGTCTGATTGGCGAGGGAAAATCGGTAATGAACGATGCGTCTGACCGGAGGGACGGCTGGTCCATCATCGTCTGGTAGAACCAGGCAGACAATCCCCGCCAGAACCAGAAGAAGTCCAGCCCAAACAAGAAAACGTCCGCAATATGAATGAATAAAAAACGTATTTTTTCCCACGGATCTCACAATAAACAATAGATATTTACAACGGCAAATTACATTTGTGGGGAGCAATCATGCGGAAGAATTTCAAGCAGTCGTTTTTTTCTCCGCCATGTTCAGATGGTTATTATCAGGCTGTTTTTTCTAATTATTCCCCTGACACTATCTGGCAAATGGGTGCCGATATTGGAGTCAAAAACAAACTTGGTCCGATTGCAGAAATCATGCTGTTGTCATTTCAATCTGCCCACCCGTCAAAAACTCAAAAAAACCTTAATGATTTAAGACTTTTACAGAGCTGCTTCAAAAAACACGCTTTCATAACAAAAATTTATAATTTTGATACATTTCTTGCATATTAATCTCAATTAATGAAAAATACACCTGTCATATTTAACAGGTGGAGCATGGAAAACAAATCCATCAGCTACCGAAATTTAATCAGGGACATTGTCGCCGCGAACAGCATCGAGGCTTTGGAGAATATCGGTCAAGCCATAGCCATCGGTTTCGGATTCAATTGTTTCTCTTACGGAACAGCGATACCCATCACACCGTCACAACCTCGAGTCCTGATAATTCATAGCTACCCCGACAGTTGGTGGAATACTTATTTGTCAAAAAATCTCCTCGCTAAGGATCCTTTTCTGGCCTACTGCCTTGAAAACACGGTCCCCATCGAATGGACAACGGAAGAATCAACGCTGGGAAAGCTGGATAAGAAAAAAGTGGTGTACAGCGATTTTTTACGGTTGGCCAGGGATGCCGGATTCACAGGGGGGATTAGCGTTCCGATTCACGGAGCTGTGGGCGAGGTTGGGATGTTCACAGTAACCTCGGACTGTTTTGATCCTGAGCAACTGAATGCTATTTTATTTCAAAATTTCCCCCAGATTGTCCTTCTTGGTGTATTTTTTCACGATCAAGCCAAAAAGGTTTTAAAGAACAAAAGCGAAGGGAAAAAAGATCCTTTGACTTTGCGGGAAAAAGAGTGCCTGTTCTGGGCGGCAGAAGGCAAAACATCGGGGGAAACAGCTTCCATTCTCAACATCTCTGAGCGCACCGTGACCTTTCATCTCAGTAACGTGATAAAAAAACTCAATGTCAGTTCCCGTCAGCACGCCATCGGTCAGGCATCAGCAACAAAACTTCTCCTGAATATTCTGCCCCTGATTCCCACTATCCAAGAAAGTCTCAAAAAACATTATTCTTCACAAAAACCGCGGGGGCCTTTCTCGTCAAAAGAAACACTCAGACCCTGAAATGGTGACTATAAAGGCTAACCCGATTTATTCACGATGGTTTGTGGCAAAGCCTTTAAGTGTGCGTCAGACCAAGCCAGACATCGCGACTTGTTCTGCAGGCATACTGGCAGCATGTCGACGGACGGGGAGCGAGCCCGGCTTGAGATGGCAGGCAATTGACGGTTGCTGCAAACTTTCAGCGATTTTGCATTAGTTGAGGGCAACGATAATAGCGGGAGACTGGAAGGCACGGCGTAGCCGTTTGAAAGATATCATTATAGGCTGGAAAAGGGCTGTAGCTTTACATTAAACCATGCCCCACTGCAACAAACCTCCGATATCAATAAAAACCAATCGACAGCGGTCAGGGGAATTATTACTACATTCTCTTCTTAAGATTAAAATTTGTGGAATAGCCCCCCAAACTTATGTAGAATTAGCTGATTAAATACTATTTCTATTTTTTGGTTGGGAGCGGATTTTTTAACCATAATCAAACATTTCTTTTATTTATTCTTTGGCATTCGGCAATTAAATTCACCCGTTTGTGGATGCGTTCATAACCCAGAATCAAACCCTGTAGAGAACAGAATTCGGATGCTATTCAGTCTAGAAAAAAAGCATTTTCGAGCCTTCAACCTGATCCTGGTGATTCTTCTCGGGATTTCCCTCGGTTATTTTTTTTCGGTGGCTTCCAGCCTTTATCTGGACCGCCAGGAGCCCCTAATTAAGCCTTCCGGCAACCAGAAAAACGTCAAACCACGCCACACCAGCCTCCAATCTTATCAGTCCATTCTCAAGCTTAATCTTTTTGATCCCGCAAACCGTCATCAAGCGGATTCCGCTTTATCCCAAGACCGATTGCAAAAGAAGCCGTCAACAGCCACTCAAAGGAAGGACTTGACTCTTGTGGGCACGGTGACTTCCTCCGAGAATCCTTTTGCCGTGATTCAGGCCGGTGGAGAAGAACATATTGTTCATCTTAAAGAGGAATTGCCGGACGGCGAAGAGTTGGAGAGAATTAGCCGTGAGGAAATCTGGCTGCGGGGCACGGATGGAACGCTTTTTTCCCTGGCTCTACCGAAAGCAGCGGCTTCCGAGCCTGAGACTCAGCCGGAATCGTCTTCCCGACAGCCGCAAGCCGAAGGGATAAAGAAAATAGGCGAAAATCGCTGGATCATATCCAACCAGGAAGCCCGAAATGCTCGGGGAAATATTGGCGTTCTTATGCGGCAGGCCCGTTTCGAGCCGCGTCTGAACAACGGTCAGGTCGAGGGATTCGCGGTGAGGATGATACGGCCCCGCAGCCTTTTGTGGAATCTCGGCCTGAAACGGGGGGATGTGGTCACGGAAATCAATGGGGTACAACTGGACAGCCCGGAGAAAGGGCTGGAAATCCTGAACCAGTTGCAGGAGGCCCGGAATATTTCCGTTGGTCTTCAACGGCGGGGAAAGAACTTGACCTTTGAATATGAAATTGAGTAGGAGAGAGGGATGGCAGTGAATATCAATAAACCCTTGGCGATGCTCCTGGCCCTGTTCCTTGGCTTTCTTCTTGCGGGAAGCGTGTCGGCCAAACCTCCGGATGTCAGCCAAAGCGGCGAAAAGGGGGAAATGGTCACCCTTGATTTCCAGGACGTAGAATTGAGCGCCCTGGTCAAGACCATCAGTGAACTGACAGGGAAAAATTTTCTTTATGACAGTTCCCTGAAAGGCAAGGCTACTATAATTTCGCCACAGAAAATGAGTGTCGATGAAGCCTATGACCTTTTCCTCACAGTCCTGAGCGTCAAGGGCTTCACGGTGGTCCCTTCCGGCAAAGTCCACAAGATCGTCCCCGTTCGCAGCGCCAAGGAGGAAAACCTGCCCACCGTCACCCGCCCTGCTGACGGCGAAGCTTCCGAACAGTTCATCACCCGCCTGATTCCCCTGAAAAATGTCGATGCAGAAGTCATAGCCTCCACGGTTCTTAAACCGTTGATTCCAAAAACAAGCAGTGTGGTAGCCTATGCTCCCACCAACACCCTGGTGGTGACCGATAACGGGGCCAATATCGACCGCCTGGTCAAAATCATACGAGAGCTTGACATCTCCGGCAAGCTCGGCACTTTTGAGGTCATCCCCCTGCGGGAGGGTTCCGCCGAGGAGATCGCCGAAATCTGCAATCAGATGCTCGAAGAATCCCAACAGGAAAATATTCAGGTCGCGACGACAGCTGCCGCCAGAAAACGGCGTCGTATTGCCCAGAGCAGTGGCGGCGGAAAAATCTTGCCATACCCGCGCACCAACTCCCTGATCGTCATGGCGACGGGAACCGAACTGGCCACCATAAAGAAGTGGATTTTCAAGCTCGACCAGAAAAGGGAGGCCGGGCAATCCAACATTCATATCTACTATTTGGAAAACGCCGACGCCGAAACTCTGGCGAAAACCATGAACGAGCTGCTAAGCAAAGCCCCTTCGGCCAACAAGAGTAACGAAGCCGAGCAGAAATCCTTCCTTCGTTCCCAGGATGTTTTTATTTCCGCGGATATTCCCACCAACGCCCTCATCATCAACGCACCTCCCGACGATTATGAGGTTATCCAGGAGTTGATCAGGGGGCTCGATATCCAACGCAAGCAGGTCTATGTGGAAGCTCTGATCATGGAGCTGTCCCTGGACGCCACCAAAGATCTCGGCGTGTCCCTCCAGGGGGCTGGCGATGTCGGAAATGACAGCGTTATTTTCGGTACATCCAACCTCAACACCGGCAGTGTCGGCCTGAGTTCCCTGACCGCCGACACTGCCGGCTCAGCGGCAAGCCTTCTCACTAAATCGGTAGAGGGCCTCCTGCTGGGCGGCCTCTTCAACCCCATTACCGTGACCGGCATTGACGGTACCGAAATAACCATCCCGGCATTTTCGGCTCTGCTTCATCTTTCGAAAACCAGCGGTGACGTCAACATTCTCTCAGCGCCACGGCTCCTCACTTCGGATAACGAAGAGGCGGAAATTGTGGTCGGAGCCAACGTTCCGGTCGTGACCGGGACCCTGACCGACACCGGCAGTTCCGGCCTGGCCCAGAGCTCCACCGTAGAACGGCAGGATGTCGCCCTGACCCTGCGCTTTACCCCGCAAATCACCCAGGGAAAATTGATCCGCCTGGAGATTTATCAGGAGCTGACAGACCTTGTCGCCTCGACTCTTGAAAGTAATAACGGCCCAACCTGGACCAAACGGTTGATCAAAAACACGGTTTTGGCCGAGGACAGCCAGACGGTGGTACTTGGTGGACTCATCGGAACCAACACCCAGGAAAACATTTCAAAGGTCCCTTTACTAGGCGATATTCCGGTCCTTGGCTGGTTGTTCAAAAGTAAAAACACCACCGAGCAGAAGACCAACCTCATGGTTTTTATCACTCCTAAAATTATCGCCAGCGCCGGTGAACTCCGCCATATTACCCAGAAAAATCAGGCGCTCATGAAACGTCTGCAAAAGGGGACTGAAGCCCTGGAGGAAATGTTGATCCTGGAGAAAACCCCGAAAAAGAAGCCATTCTCAGAGCGTTCCCGTTTCGGGAGGCGTAGTGATAAATAATGAAGTGACATCTGAAACCCCTTCACCCGCCAAGCGCTGGGCTCCCCTCGGCCAGATATTGCGGGAGCAGTACGGAGTCACCGCCATGGTGCTGGAAACCGCGCTCGAAAAGCAGAAGGCTACGAGCCAGCGCCTCGGTGAGATCCTCATGGAAATGAAGGCTGTCAGCAGCCGCGCCTTGGCCAGGGCTCTTGCCCTGCAGCAGGGCCTGGATTATATGGAGACCATTTCCGAGGAAGCGTATTGTGCCTCGAACCTGGGAAAAGTCCCCGTATCCTTCCTGCGCAAGCACCTTCTTTTTCCCATGAGAAACGGCGAGAACCGGCTTCTGGTTGCCGTTGCCGACCCTCTGGATATCCAGCCGCTCAACGATCTCGCCGTTTTAACGGGATTGCCGGTGGAGATGGTCATCTCCGCACCGGAAGAAATAATCGGCGCCTTGAACCGCAATGTCGAAAAACAGGCGGATAGTTCCCAGGAGTTTATGGAGGATATTCCTGAAAACCTCAGCGACTCCCTGGGCGCCAACCTCGAGCCGGCCGACCTTCTCGATACTTCTGACGAAGCACCACTGATTCGTTTCGTCAACAGTCTCATCACCCAGGGCTACAAACAGAGAGCCAGCGATATCCATATCGAGCCTTATGAAAGCGAGGTCGCCATCCGTTACCGTGTGGACGGCATTCTCTATGACATCCTACGGCCTCCTCGCCGGGTTCATGCCGGGCTGGTTTCCCGCATCAAGATCATGTCCAATCTCAATATTGCCGAAAAACGTCTTCCGCAGGATGGCCGTTTCCGGGTTCGCATTGCGGGGAAAGACGTCGACGTTCGAGTGTCGACCCTGCCGACCGCTTTCGGCGAACGGGCGGTTTTACGTCTGCTGGACAAAAGCAGCAGCATACTAACCCTTGAAGAACTCGGGATGGGACGCTCACTGCTCGACAGCGTGGAAGGCATTATCAACAAACCGCACGGTATTCTTCTCGTCACTGGTCCAACGGGCTCAGGAAAGACCACAACTCTCTACGCCGCCCTGTCTCGCCTCAATTCCCGCGAGAAAAACATCATCACCGTAGAAGATCCCATTGAATATCAGCTTGCCGGGGTCGGGCAGATCCAGGTCAACCCGAAAATCGACCTGACCTTTGCCAGCGGCCTTCGTTCCATCCTGCGCCAGGACCCGGACATCATTATGATCGGCGAAATCCGCGATCGCGAAACGGCGGAAATCGCCATCCAGTCGGCCCTTACCGGGCACATGGTCTTTTCCACCCTGCATACCAACGACTCGGCCGGCGCCCTGACGCGGCTGGTAGAGATGGGGGTGGAGCCGTTCCTGGCCGCCTCTTCCATTATCGGCATCCTGGCCCAACGCCTGGTGCGAAGAGTCTGCCCCCACTGCCGCAAAGAAAGCGCCCCACCGGCTGAACTGGTGCGCGAATTGGAAAGCGAGGGGCTCTATTCAGACCAGGCGGTTTTTTTCCATGGGGATGGCTGCAAAGAGTGCATGAATATCGGCTACCGGGGCCGCACCGGCCTCTATGAACTGCTGGTCGTGGATGACGAAGTGCGGGACCTGCTGCTCCAGAAAAAGGATTCCGCCACCATTAAAAACAGCGCTCTGCGCCGGGGCATGAAAACCCTCCGGACGGATGGCCTCAAAAAAGCCCTTAAAGGGGAAACCTCTCTTGAGGAAGTGCTGCGCGTAACTCAGGAGGAAGTTTAATTTTGCCGCTTTTCGAGTATTCGGGCTTCAACGCCTCGGGGAAAAAAGTCAGCGGTTTCATTGAAGGCCCGGGCAGGAACGCGGTTGTCCAGAAACTGCGCAGCCAGGGAATTTTTCCTTCCAGCCTGCGCGAGGAGCGGGAAGCGCACAGCAAAAAATTCGCCTTGCGGGAAATGTTCCGGCGCAAGGTGCCGACCCTGCAGACAGCCACAGCCACCCGTCAGCTGGCCATCCTGCTGGGGGCGGGACTGCCTCTTGATGAGGCCCTGAAGTCTCTTGGAGAGCAGCTCGACCACCCGGTACTGGCCCGCGCCATCAACCGGGCCCGTCAGGACGTCATTTCCGGCGTGGCGTTTCATCAGGCCCTTGAAAACCAGCGCATTTTCCCAAGACTTTTTACCAGCATGGTCCAGGTCGGAGAGAATACCGGGCGCCTCGAACAGGTGCTGGGAAGCCTGGCCGATTTCCTGGAAGGACAGGCACAGCTGCGTTCTAAAGTTCAGGCGACCCTCGCCTACCCCATACTCATGACCCTGATCGGTGCTTTTGTTCTCGCCTTTCTGTTTGTCTATGTCATTCCCAAGGTGACGCGCATGCTGGCTGATTTAGGCCAGACCCTGCCTCTTCCGACCCGCCTGCTGATCGGATTGACCAACTTCATCAGCACCTACTGGTGGGGAATAGCCATTGCCCTGGCGCTTGCCGGCTATGGCCTTTTTCATTTCGCTAAAACGGCCAGGGGCAAGGCCCTCATGGATCGCATAGCCCTGCGGGCGCCTCTTTTTGGCAAGCTCAACCTTTATATCGCCACCTCCCGCTTCGCCCGCACCCTGGCCATTCTCCTCCGCGGCGGGGTGTCTCTGCTGACCGCCCTGGAGATCGTGCGCAACCTCTTCCGCAACGGGCTGTTGATCAATACCCTGGAGACCACCCTGGTCAGTGTCCGCGAGGGTGAAGGGCTCGCGGGGCCGCTCAGGCAGGCTGGTGTATTCCCTCCCATTGTGGCGCAGATGGTGGCCATCGGTGAAAAGAGCGGCGAACTCGAAGGGGTTTTGTTCAAGGTGGCTGAGGCACATGAGCAACAGGTCGGCATGACCCTGACCACCATGCTCTCCCTTTTGGAACCCCTCATGATCCTGGTCATGGGCGTGGTGGTCGGATTTGTCGTGATAGCGGTCCTGCTGCCCATATTCCAGGCCAGCCAGGGAATTGGCTGATGATCCGCTGCAATGGATTGTTACAAAAAAACTAATTACAAATTCAGACAGTTATACTTTGAAAATAGATACTGCAAGGAGGATGGCGCAGATGGAATTATCTTTAAAACGACGCGTTCTTTCGAATCAAAGAGGGTTTACCCTCATTGAAATCATGGTGGTGGTGGTGATTCTCGGCATTCTGGCCACTTTCATTGTTCCCAAGCTCCTCGACCGGCCGGAACAGGCCCGGCGTACCAAAGCCACAGTCGATATCCGGGCCCTGGAGGGGAGTCTGGGTCTGTTCAAACTCGATAATGGCTTTTTTCCAACCACCGAACAGGGACTCGAGGCTTTGGTGAATAAGCCGACCACCGGTAGAATACCCTCAAAGTATGCGGACGGCGGTTATGTGAAAAATGTGCCCCTCGACCCTTGGGGCAACGCCTATGTCTACCTATGTCCCGGTGTTCATAGCGAATTCGACATCATCAGCTACGGGGCCGACGGGGAAGCCGGGGGCGAGGGGAACAATGCCGATGTTAACAGCTGGGAACTGGAGTGAGGTCCTGTATCCGTGAGCTCTGACCAGCCAAGAGCGCAACCCACGGATTCAGGTCCGGAGCGGGGCTTCACCCTCCTGGAGCTGTCCATTGTCATTATCCTTCTCGGCCTTTTTGCCTCTTTTACGGTTCCCCTGCTGAACCGCTTCAACCGGGATGATCTTGCCTGGTCGGCGCGCCGCATCGCAGGGGCGGTCCAGTTTCTTTATAATGAAGCGGCCATCAGCGGCCGCGAACACCGGCTTGCCATCGAACTGGGAGAAAACCGCTTGAGTGTCGAAGTTATCGAGAAAGACGGCAAGGCCATCCGCTTGGAGCACTGGGGAAAAAAACTGGACCTCCCCGAGGATATCCGCATCAAAGATGTCCAGGTCACCGGGCGGGGCCAAATTGCCACCGGCAGCGCCACCATCCGCTTTTTGCCTGGCGGCTACCTTGAAGAAAGTCTCCTTCATCTGACCGACCAGACACGCGACCTGACCTTGCTTTTTAACCCCTTTACCGGCGCCACGGAAATCCGGGAAGGCTATTATGAGTTGTAGGAGTCTATCGAACTCAGGCATGAATCTGCTGCGAAAATGGCCAATCGGCCCATATTTCCGCAAATTTTCGACAAATAGTCCCGCTATTCGCTCTCGAATTTGCGAAAATCTGTCCTCGATTTTCCATTCTCTCGTAAAGATTCCCCAAGTCCGAAAGACCCCTGGCGGATTCACCCTGATAGAGGTGATGATCGCCCTGGCCATTGTTGCCACGGCCCTGGTGGCCCTGCTGGGCCTTGGCAACCGCTGTATCCAAGTTCATGACAAGCTTCAGCACGTGACAACCGCCACCCTCCTGGCCCAGCAGGAGGTCAACCGTCTGGAGATGGAAGCTGCCGATAACACCTTAAGTTTTGTACAGGACAAAGGACAGTTTGAAAAGCCCTTCGAGGACTACAACTGGACCGTCCGTTTTCAGGAGACACCCGTTGAAGGCGTTAAAATGCTGACCCTGTCGGTTTCCTGGGATAAGGAAGACAGCTCCCGAAGCGTGGACGTTTCCTCGTTTCTGATGGAAAAATAAATGGCTGTGAAAGTAACACAACAAGGCTTCACCCTTCTGGAGGTAGTGATCGCGGTGGCCATCACGGCTTTGCTGCTGACGACTGTCTACAGCGTGTTCTCTTCCACCAGCCGGGCCCGCATGCGGGCAGAGGAGTTGAGTGGCCATGTGCATGGGGCGCGGGTCTTTTTCGACCGCATCAGCCGGGAGTTGCGCGGCAGCAACTGGTCGGCGGCCAACAAGGACACCTCTTTTATCGTCAAAGCCGAAGACGAGGGTTTCAAGGAAATGTCCTTCACAACCTCGGCCGCCATCATTTTGCAAAACACTCCAGCCGACGGGGCAAAGGTTCGTTATGCGATGGAAAAGGACACCGGGGACTTGTGGAGCCTTTACCGGGTCACCTCAAGTGCCGAGGAATCCGGAAGTGGCGAGGCCGAAAGCTTCCTGATCCTGAGTGACGTTGTAAAAATGGAAATGCGCTTTTACCACAACGGCGCCTGGTTCGAACAATGGAATGCCGAAGATGAAAAACGGTTGCCAAAGCAGGTTGAGATCACCCTGACAGTCCGGTCCGGTGATCGGGAACTGCCTTTTGCCACCACTGTGGACATTCCTCTGAGCGGCGGGTGACAACCTTGAATAATAACCAACAAGGCATGGTCTTACTTGTCGTTCTGGTTATCGTGGTCTTTTTGACCTCTTTGGTGGTGGAGTTCTCCTTCTCGACTTTTGTCCAGCTGCGCCTGACGGAAACGTTCAGGGACAGCACCAAGGCCTATTATCTGGCCAAAGGGGGAGTTCAGGCGGCACGAATGCTGTTGCTGAACGACACCAATGATTATGATGCCCACAGCGAAACCTGGGGACAACCCTGGGAGAATATTGCCGCGGCGGACGGCACGGTGTCCCTGAAGATCGAGGATCTGGACGGCAAACTTGATGTCAACCGTCTGGTAACTGATCAGGGCAATATCGATGTCAACTTCAAAAACAGGTTTCTGCTTTTTTTTGAAAACCTTGAAATCCCGGAAAGGGAAGAATTAACCGACGCTCTCATTGACTGGCTCGATCCTGACAATGATCCTCAGCCGGCCGGGGCCGAAAATAATTACTATGAGAGGGAGAAGAACTACACCTGCCCCAACGGCAAGCTCGGAAGCCTGGACGAGCTGCTCAAGATCAAAGGCTTCAGCGAAGAGATCGTCAGGAAAATCAGACCTCATTTGACCGTTGCGGGAAGCAAGGAAATCAATGCCAACACGGCGGGAGTCGAGGTCCTGATGGCCCTCAACAGTGCAATGACCAGCGAGGTGGCCACCTATATGGTCGAGCACCGGAAAGAGTCGCCTTTTGAAAAACTCTCCGACGTCAAGGAGATGTCCGGGATGAGCGACGATACCTATTTCGCCGTAAAATCGTCGCTAAAGGTTAAAAGCAATCACTTTTTCGTGCGTTCGCTGGCCAGAATCAACGATACCAGTAAAAGGGTTGAGGCCATCATTCAAAAAGATAATAATCTCATGCTTTCATTTAAGGTTGAATAGACTATGTCTGCCCTTTTTGTCGGTGTCGATATCAGCGGAAACAGCCTCAGGGTGGCCGTCCTCGATGCGGAAAAGAAGCCCACCAGGGTTGTGGCTCTGAACGCCGCTTCTTTTGCCGACGAGGAAGAACTGGCCGGACTGCTGGCAAAGACCTTCACCGAGGATTTCCCTCGTCCCCGCCGGGTGGTTGCCGCCGTGCCGGCACGCCAGGGCTTTTTCCGGCGCCTCGAATTTCCTTTTGGCGATGCCCGCAAGATTTCCTCGGCTCTGGCCTTTGAGCTCGGCAACCATCTTGCCATTGAGCCGCTTGAGTGCCTCATCGATTTCCAGCCGCCAAAGGCCGCGGCGGAAGGGCGCTACCTGGTCGCGGCGGCAGCCGTGCCCCAAAAGTACCTTGAGAATTTTCTGGCGCCCTTCGAACAGGCGGCGGCGCCCCTAAACACCCTCGATTTGGCTCCCTTTGCTTTTGCGGCGGGCCTGGACGAGGGGCTTAGCAACAGTCTGCTGGCCTGTGTCAACCATGAGGAAGTGACCGTCGCACTGGTCGAAGAGGGCCAGGTGGTCGATTATGCCCTCCAGCCTCTTAATAGCGAACCAACAGACGAGGAGTTGCTCTGCTTTATCCATTCCCACAGCCGGTTCTATCAAAACCGCCGGGGCAGCGAGGAACTACCCCTCTGCATCATCGGCAGCCGGGCCGGCGCCGCCCTGGCCACGGCCCTGGAAGCACAGGGCCACCGGGTGGTGACAGAGCCCCATGGAAAACTGGACGGCCCAACTCCGGAGAAGGAGTTCCTGCCCGCCGTCCTCCTGGCTTTGGGAGCCACTGCAAAAAATCGAAGTTCTTTTAATTTCCGGCAAGGCCCCCTGGCCCTGAAAAACGACTGGTCCGCCCTGAAAAAGCAGTTCATCTTTTCGGGGGTCCTTGCCGCTTTGGCACTTGTTGCTTTGATCGCAACCCTGGTTCTTAATTACATCGGCAAAGCCGGTACCCTTGAAAGCCTCGATAAGCAGATACAGGCTATCTATAGGGAGGCACTGCCCAAGACGAAAAACGATGATAATCCCTTGCCCCGCATGAAGAGTCATCTTATAGCGCTTGAAAAGAAAGGGGCGATTTTCCGTATCGGCCGGCTTCCTTCTCCCCTGGAAATCCTCAAAGAGATATCGGAGCGTCTCAAGGATATTGCCGATCTCGACCTGCGAAGCTATTCCTATGACCCGGACAACGTGCGCCTAGAGGGCACCACAACGTCTTTCGAAGCTGTCAACCGCATGAGCAGCAGCCTTAAAGAATCGGATTTTTTCCGGGAGATCGAAATTGCCGAAGCCAAAATGAGCCTTGACGGCAAGCATGTCAATTTCAGGCTGCGGCTTACACTCAAAGGGGGACTGACTGAGCCATGATCGACCATCTCAACCTCAACAAGCGGGAGAAGATATTCGTCATTGCAGGTGCTCTGTTTGTTCTTCTGACCCTGATCTACGCGGCTGCGGTAGCGCCCTACACCAACCTCATGGAGCGCCTTGACAGCAAGGTCGCCTTGCGTGGCAAACAGGTCACGGAAGCCATCGCTCTGAAAAACGAAATACTCCTGCTCCAGCAACAGCTGCGGGAGGCCGAGCAAAAGATCTCATCAACGGCAAATTTTTCGTTGTTCTCATTTGTCGAACAAAAAGTCCAGGGCGTGGCCGGCAAAGAAAATCTGGTTCACATGCGCCCTAAACCTGCCACAGAAAGGGAAGATTTCGAAGAGTCGTCCCTGGAAATCAAACTGGAAAAAATCACTCTCCAGCAAGTTGTCCGGCTCCTTTATGAAATGGAGGCAGCGGACGTGCCCCTCAATGTCAAAGCCCTCCAGCTCCGCAACCGAACCGAAAGCGCTGCCCTTCTCGATGTCACCATGGATATATCAACCCTGCGGAAAAAAACATGAAAGATCGAGTGGTCAGCTTTTTTTCACGTTTCGCCGATAAAGTTTCTATTCCCACGGAGGGCAAAAAATATTATTTTCTCCTGTTTTTTCTTCTCCTCGCTTCGTTTCTGGTGAGCCTGATCTGTCTGTTCCCGATTAACACCTTCAAGGGAAGTCTCGAAAGAGAACTTGCCCGAAACCTCAACACCGATGTCGCTATCGGCAGCCTGACCCTGGAGTTTCCACTCAAAGTCAGAGCCAACCGCATCAGGGCGACCCTGCCCACCCCGGTTCCCCAGGTTTTGAGCTTCAAGTCCTTACTCTTGACTCCGCAATGGAGCGCCTTCTTGAGCGGCGGCAGCGCCTTTGCATTTTCGGGCAGCCTTAACGGTGGGTCCTTCGATGGCGAGGTGGACGGAGAAGGGAACCTGGCCATCAGCCTTCGAGATGTCCGTTTTTCCATCCCCCTCGACACCAAAGAGACTCTACTGCTTGGAGGCGTTGCCAGAGAGGGCCACCTCTCGGGCACCTTTTCTCCCAAGGGCAAAAAAGAGGCTGAAGTTGTCCTGAATGCCGAAAACCTGGAGGTTGTCGGAGTTAAAACCCTGGGGTTAAAGGAGGATACTCTGTCCCTGGGCCAACTCAGCCTGCAGGGCAACGAGGACGGACGCACCCTGCGCATCAAACAGTTGACCTTGAGAGACGGCGCGATTACCGGAGATGGCAGCGGAACAATCATACTTAAAAATCCCCTCAGCCTAAGTACTCTGCGTTTGACGGCGGTCCTGAGAGCGGATCCCGGGGCCACCGATATCCGGACTCTCCTTTCACTTCTTAAACAACCGGCGGCGGACGGTTCTTTCCGGATCAGGCTGCTCGGCACCTTGCAAACACCTCTTGTGCGCTGAGTCTTGGAGCAGTGCCGTTCAAGAATATTGTTTGCCAACGATCCGGCTGAGAGGTTGACAATTGGCCTGCTGATGATTAGGTTTTTTAAGAATTGAATGAAAAATATCAGGAGATATTCATGACCGAAGAAAATGAAAAGATAATTCCTCCGGATGAAGCCAAGGCCGAAGACATAGATGAAAATAATGAAAAAAAATCCCAGGGTAATCTGGTACTGGCTACCCAGGTGCTTCCCACGGAACTGCCCATTATTCCCATTCGCCCCCGTCCCGCTTTTCCGTCCCTGCTGATACCGATCTCCATTACCGGCCCTGAAAAAGTGGCGGCTCTCAAGCGGGCCATGAAGCACCCGTCCAAAACCCTCGGCCTGGTCCTGGCCCTGGACCAGGAGGCTGAGGATTCCCTGGAAAATCTTCACAGTGTCGGGGTGGCGGGGAACATCCTGAAAGTCATCGAGGAGGACGAGGAGAGCGCCAACTTCCTGTTCAACTGCCTTGAGCGCTTTTCCATCGAACAAACCCGGCAGAGCGGCGACGTCTATTTCGCCACGGTCAAATACCACTATGCCACCGAGCTTTCCGTCAACCGTGAACTGAAGGCCTATTCCATGGCCATCATTGCAGCCCTCAAAGAGCTGGTGCAGATCAACCCCCTCTATTCCGAAGAAATCAAGACCTTCCTGACCCGCTCCAGCATGGACGACCCGGGCCGACTGGCCGATTTTGCCGCTAATCTCACCACCAGCGAAGGAGAGGAACTGCAGAAAATTCTCGAGGCCTTCGATGTCAGAAAGCGCATCGACAGGGTCCTCGTGTTACTGAAAAAGGAGCTTGAGGTTTCCAGGTTGCAGGGAAAAATTTCCAAACAGATTGAGGAAAAAATTTCCAAGCAGCAGCACGAATTTTTCCTCAAGGAGCAGTTCAAGGCCATCAAGAAAGAGCTCGGCCTGGAAAAAGAAGGAAAAACATCTGAACTTGAAAAATTTCAGGCGCGCCTGAAAAAACTGAAGCTGAATGAAGAGGCCCAGCGAGCCGTTGAGGAGGAACTCACCAAGCTTTCCTTCCTCGAGCCCTCTTCCCCGGAATACAATGTCAGCCACAACTATCTGGAATGGCTGACTATTCTTCCCTGGGGAAAATTCAGCAAGGATTCCTACAATCTCAGCCGGGCGCGGAAAGTCCTCGACAAGGACCATTACGGCCTGGAGGACGTCAAGGAGAGGATCCTCGAATTTATCGCCGTCGGCAAAATGAAAGGGGACATCGTCGGGTCCATCCTCTGTCTGGTCGGCCCCCCCGGGGTCGGCAAGACCTCCGTCGGCAAGAGCATCGCCCATGCCCTGAACCGTTCCTTCTACCGCTTCTCCCTTGGCGGCATGCGCGACGAGGCTGAAATCAAGGGCCACCGCCGCACCTACATCGGCGCAATGCCGGGGCGCTTCATCCAGGCCATGAAGATCGCGGGAACCTCCAATGCGGTCATCATGCTCGATGAAATCGACAAGATCGGCGCTTCCTTCCAAGGCGATCCGGCCTCGGCCCTGCTGGAGGTTCTCGACCCCGAGCAGAACTCGAGCTTCCGGGATCATTACCTCGACGTCCCTTTCGATCTCTCCAATGTCCTCTTTATCGCCACGGCCAATCAGCTCGACACCATTCCCGCGCCCCTTCTCGACCGCATGGAGGTCATCCACCTGGCCGGCTATATTTTGGAGGAAAAGGTCGAAATCGCCCGCCGCTACCTGGTCCCCAAAGGGCTTCAAGCCCACGGCCTGCAGAAAGGCCAGGTCTCCATACCCAAGGACAGCCTGCGCACCATTATCGACAAATATGCCCGCGAGGCCGGTGTGCGCGGCCTGGAAAACCGCATCAAGAAAATTATGCGCAAGGCGACCATGAAGATCGCCACCGAGGAAATCGACAAAATCAGCGTGCGCAAGAGTGATCTGGAGGAATTCCTCGGCAAGCCGGTTTTCACCGAGGACGAGGTTTTCGCCAACACCCCCGGCGTGGTCACCGGCCTGGCCTGGACCAGCATGGGCGGTGCGACCCTGCAGATTGAGGCGACGGCCATCCCGAGCCAGAGCAAGGGTTTCAAACAGACCGGCCAGCTCGGCAAGGTCATGGTTGAAAGTTCCGAGATCGCCTATTCTTTCGTCACCTCCCACCTCAAGGATTTCGGCGAGGGGCAGGAATATTTCGACAAGAAATTCATTCATCTCCACGTTCCCGCCGGGGCGACCCCCAAGGACGGGCCGTCTGCCGGCATTACCATGACCACCGCCCTCATCTCCCTGGTCAGGAACCAGCCGGTTATCGAAAAGCTCGGCATGACCGGCGAGATAACCCTGACCGGCAAGGTCCTGCCCATCGGCGGCCTCAAGGAGAAAACTATTGCCGCCCGCCGGGTCGGCCTCAAGACCCTGATCTTTCCGGAAGGGAACCGCAAAGACTTTGACGAGCTTCCCGATTATCTCAAGGAAGGCCTGGAGGTGCACTTTGCCAAGGAATACAAAGATGTCTATAAGATCGCCTTTGGCGGAAAACGCAAGACGAAAGCGTCGTAGCACCAAGGTGTCTGCAGGTGTGGAATCATGCCACCCATTCCAAGGGCTCCATGAACCCGTCCTTGGGACTTGGCTGCCGCAATCCGGGCGGCAGCTGCCAAAATACGTGGCAGTTGAATTCTGCAAAATTATGGAATGAAAAAGCCGTTGACGAACAGGGGCAGACCTGCTAGTTTTGTTGGTCATGAAAAGGGTTTGTTTTTTAACGATAAAACTTGGCTGCTGGCGCTGGTGGATGATCCCCTGAGAGATGCGGGGCGATTACCCTCGGGTGCGCTCCGGACCGCTGGTCCGCGGCAGCATGTGAGAAAAAAAAGAGTTTAAAAAGCCGTGGACATTGAGACCACGGCTTTTTTTTCGTTAAATAACCCGATGGGCCGCACCACCTCCCGAAATATATTAAGCAGTTGTACTTTTGATATTAGTTTCTAAACCTTGTTATGGAGCGAATGAAAACATGACCAGAGTACTATCAGGCATTCAGCCGTCAGGCTCCCTGCACCTCGGCAATTATTTTGGTATGATGAAGAAGATGATCGAATATCAGGAGAACGCCGAGTTGTTCTGCTTCATCGCCAACTATCACGCTATGACCAGCCTTCAGGACGGCAAGGCTCTGGCCCGGGGGACCCTGGAGGCAGCAGCCAACTTCCTGGCTCTCGGCCTCGATCCCGAAAAGTCGATCTTCTGGGTCCAGTCCGACGTCATCGAGGTGCAGGAGCTGACCTGGGTATTGTCCAACTTCACTCCCATGGGTCTGCTCGAGCGCTGCCACAGCTACAAGGACAAAGTGGCCAAGGGGATCGCTGCCAACCACGGCCTCTTTGCCTACCCGGTCCTTATGAGCGCCGACATTCTCATGTTCCACAGCGAAGTCGTCCCGGTCGGCAAGGATCAGAAGCAGCATGTCGAGGTAACCCGCGACATCGCCATCAAGTTCAACAACGAATACGGCGAGGTCTTTACTTTGCCCGCCCCCCAGATCGATGATGATGTCGCCACAGTTCCCGGCCTCGACGGCCAGAAGATGAGTAAAAGCTACGGCAACACCATTGACCTTTTTCTGGAGGAGAAGGCCCTTCGCAAGCAGATCATGCGCATTGTCACCGACTCCACCCCGGTGGAGGCGCCCAAGGACCCCGACAAGTGCAATGTCTTTAACATCTACCGCCTGTTTCTCGACAAGGAGCAGGTCGAGGAGCTGAGAAAACGCTACCTGGCGGGTGGCACCGGCTACGGCGAGGTCAAACAGGAGCTTTTTGAGACGGTACGCGATTTCTTCGCTCCTTTCACAGAGCGGCGCAAAGAGCTGCTGGCCGATACGGACGGTCTGAAAAAAACCCTGGCCATGGGCGCTGAAAAAGCGCGCTATCTGGCTAACAAAACCATGCGCAAGGTGCGCAAAAAGGTCGGCATTGCTTATTGATTTGCTACCCTGGACCCATACCGCTGCTGCAAATGGAAGGTGCCGGTAAGTAAAAACTGAGAGCTTTCTGAATTTTTAAAATTTTAAAGACCCGACCCCAAATTTTTCAGGAGGGAAAAATGAGAGATTACTTTATCCCGGCTGCTCGATGTCTGATCCTGTCTGTTCTTATTTTTGCTCTCGGTGGCTGCCAGACCGCCTACTACAGCACCATGGAGAAATTCGGCGTGCACAAGCGCGACATCCTCGTCGACCGTGTCGAAGAGGCCCGCGACTCCCAGGATGACGCCAAGGAACAGTTTCAGTCGGCTCTCGGCCGCTTTTCTGCGGTCCTTCATTTTGACGGCGGGGATTTGGAGGATAAGTACAAGCAGTTGAACGATGAGTATGAAGAGAGCATGGAGCGGGCGGAAGAGGTGCGCGATCGCATCGACAGCGTCGAGGACGTCGCTGAAGCTCTGTTTGCCGAATGGTCGAAGGAACTGGAGCAGTACAGCCGCTCCGACCTGCGGCGCTCCAGCGAGAAAAAGCTGCGGGAGACACGCAGCCATTACCAGCGCCTGATCAAGGCCATGCGCAAGGCCGAAAGATCCATGGACCCACCATTGGAAGCGTTTCAGGATCAGGTTCTTTACCTCAAGCACAATCTCAATGCACGGGCCATTGCCTCCCTCAAGGGGGAATTGGCATCGGTCAAGTCCGATATCGGCATTCTTATCCGCGACATGGAAAAATCCATAGCCGAGGCTGATTCTTTCATCAAAGATTTAGAAAAGTAGCCGGCAAGTTGGGAAGATTCAACAAAAGGCCCGCTTTTTTGCGGGCCTTTTCTATTCTAGGGCTTCCTGAACAACTCGCAACTCATTAAAAAACATAAGAAAAATAGTTTAATTTATGGTAAATTGTGCAAGGAAAACAAGCTC
>JAFGRU010000081.1 GCA_016934985.1 Deltaproteobacteria bacterium | reverse complement strand
TTTTCGATGGCCATATGTGCTCCTTAGTGGGTGGGGGTTGGTGTACCCCAAAATGGCCATTTACACAAACTTTTTTACACCCTCATGTTGGGAGATGAAAGCGGTTTTATTTTTCGTTTGAGTATTTCGCATGGCAAAAGACAACATTTTTTCCTCGGTAATTGACCCTGTCCCGCCTTTTGAGTTCAACGAAGAGGTGGTTCGGGTTTTTGACGATATGATCCGGCGCTCGGTCCCCCTCTACAGCGAAATCATTCGCCGGCAGGCGCAACTGGCAGCTCGCCTTTACCAGCCCGGAAGCCGCATCTATGATCTCGGCTGCTCCAACGGCAACCTTGGGATGATTCTCCTGGAAGTTATGAAGGACCGATCCTTCGAGATGCTGGGGGTGGACAATTCAGAACCCATGCTGCAGGCGTACAAGGCGCGTCTGGATAATAAGAAGGAGGCCCGCATCCGGCTTCTCCGTGCCGATATGGAAGCTGTGGAGATGTGCGATGCTTCCGTGATAATCCTCAATCTCACCCTCCAGTTTCTGGCTCCGCCCCGCCGCAATGACCTGCTTGAGAAAATTCATGCGGCTCTTCGGCCCGGCGGTATCCTCCTGTTGACCGAGAAGGTCATTCATAAAGAAGAAGACCTATTGCAACTTCAGCAGGCTTTTTATTACGGCTTTAAAATGGAGCAGGGCTATTCGGAACTGGAGATCAGCCAGAAACGGGACGCTCTGGAAAATGTCCTGATCCCCGAGACTCTGGAAGCGCACCTGGAGCGTTTGCAGAAATCGGGTTTCGAAAAAATCGACGTCTGGCTGAAATGGTTCAATTTTGCGTCTCTGCTGGCGGTGAAAGGTTGACCTCTATGCGGGAAATTCTACAGGACGCTGAAAAGCTTGGCCTTTCATCCCACGCGGAGGCCCTGGCCCGGCTGGTGAAAAAGAAGGAAAACTGGATTCATCAGGTCGATATCAAAGGCAAGAGGTACCTCAATACCTTTGCCACCCTTCCTGAGCTGCAAGCCTCCTCTTTCGATCTTGATAGCCGGCAGGTCCGCATCGGGTCGAAAGAAGACCTCGATGCCGATCAACTTCAGCTTCTGAACGCGGCTCTCATCGATTACATGCCCTGGCGCAAAGGGCCATTTCAGGTTTTCGGCATCGATATCGACAGCGAATGGGTGTCGTGGCTGAAATGGGAACGTCTCAAGGACCGCATCGCTCCTTTGGCGGGGCGCCGCATCATCGATATCGGCAGCAGCAATGGTTATTATATGTTTCGCATGGCTTCCGCGAAACCGGAAATGATCCTTGGTGTGGAGCCCTATCTGACGTTTTATTTCCAGTTTCTGCTTCTCAGCCGATACGCAGCCCTCGACAATATCTATGCGCTTCCCGCGAAACTCGGAGACCTGCCGCCGCTAAGGAATTATTTCGACACGGTCTTCTTCATGGGCGTTCTTTATCATCACCGGTCGCCCCATGACGCTCTCAGCCAGATTCGTGACATGCTGCGGCCGGGCGGAGAACTGGTCCTGGAAACCCTGGTTATTGAAAACCGGGAGGACGTCGCTCTCTCACCCAGGGACCGTTACGGCAAGATGAATAACGTTTTTTTCATCCCTTCCGTACCCTGCCTCGAAAACTGGCTTTTCCGTTGTGGTTTTACGAATATTCGCTGTATCGATGTATCACCCACCACATCCCACGAGCAACGCAAGACCGGGTGGATTCAAACCGAGTCCCTGGACGATTTTCTTGATCCCAATGATCCGGCGCGGACTGTGGAGGGTTACCCTGCGCCGGTACGGGCCATTGTGTTAGCCGAGTCAAAATAGGAGTTATCAGGTTTTTTGCACCGCAGGTCTGAAAACCCCGCCCTTTCTTCCCCTTGAAGACCATTTTTCTGACAATTTTTCACTCTAATTTTATATTAAAAATTAATGGGTTGAGTTGTTATACCGGAATTTTTTTGCCCGCCGATTTGCATTTTTGTAAATAAATCCATATAATGAGGGTCCTCTTCGGCAGGATGCGTCTATTTGCTGCCTTATATTTCTTACCTCGTACACAAGTTTTTTCCTGGATCGCTGGCAAATATGCTTCAGGCTGTGTTGATAAAATGCAGCTTATCGTTATCCTTTTCTCAAGCGTCCAGGTAAATTTTAAATAATTTTTTGAGGTGGAGGAGACTACTTTTTGTAAGGGAGGAACCATGATTAATCAAAGAAACGCCAGGAATCCAGGACGGGTCATGGCATATTCCCCTCTTTGGCAGAAGCCTTTCAGGGTTTTTACTGAACAAAATATCGACCAGATTCCCCAGCTTCGGAGGCTTTCCGAGGAACAGCTGTTTGCCATGAAAGTGGTGGCGAAAGTTCTCCCTTTCAGGGTGAACCAATATGTTATTGATGAGCTCATTGACTGGGAAAACATACCCGACTGCCCCATTTTTCAGCTGACTTTTCCGCAGAAGGAGATGTTGGAGCCGGAGCATTTCGAGGAAATGGCCTCGCTGATGAGCAACGGGGCATCGGAAAAGATACTTCGTGAGACCGCTTTTCAGTTTCACCAACAACTGAATCACCATCCTGCTGATCAGACCACCCTGAATGTGCCGGTTCTTGACGACATACCTCTGCCGGGGATGCAGCATAAATATGAGCGCACGGTTCTCTTTTTCCCCAGCCAGGGACAGACCTGTCATTCCTTTTGTACCTACTGTTTCCGTTGGCCGCAGTTCGTCGGTGATCATGCCCTGCGCTTTTCAAGCCGTGAAACCAGTCATTTGCTGGCTTACCTGAAAGAACATCGGGAGGTTACGGATATTCTCGTCACCGGTGGCGATCCCATGGTCATGCGGACCGAAGTGCTTGAGCGGATACTGGAGCCACTGCTAGGACCCCAATACAGTCATATTGACTCGATTCGTATCGGTACCAAGGCATTGTCTTTCTGGCCTTACCGCTTTTGGAGTGACAAGGATTCCGACAGCTTGCTGAGGCTCTTTGAAAGACTGACCCGGGCTGGCAAGCATGTGGCCATTATGGCTCACTTCAGCCATTGGCGGGAGCTCGAGACAACTGCGGTGCAGAAGGCCATCGGCAAAATCCAGGGGACTGGAGCAATTATTCGCAGCCAGGCACCCATATTGAACCACATTAACGCCGACCCGGAAGTCTGGGCCAGGATGTGGCAGATGCAGGTACGGCTTGGGATTATCCCGTATTATATGTTTGTGGCCCGCGATACAGGTAGCCGCCGCCATTTTGAGATACCTCTGGCTAGAGCTCTGGATATTTATCAGAAGGCGATAAAGAAGGTTTCCGGGCTGGCGCGCAAAGCCCGCGGGCCGTCCATGAGCTGCGGACCGGGAAAAGTGGAGGTCCAGGGCGTTGCGGATATTAAGGGCGAAAAAGTTTTCATTCTGCGCTTTCTTCAGGCCCGAAATCCGGATTGGGTGGACCAGCCGTTCTTTGCAGCCTATGATTCCCAGGTGTCGTGGCTGGATGATCTACGGCCGGCTTTCGGTGAAAAGCGATTCTTTTTCGAGGATGAATACGATGCCATGAGGGATGCAGCCGAGGTCATGATAGACTAAACCCAGAGTGAGCAAACTTTTTCATGAAACAGGATACATTGTTGGGAAAAGGATAAAAACAACTCAGACCGATAATTGGAACGGCCGCCTTTTTTGGGGCGGCTGTTTTATTCTTGAAGCCTGTTTGACCGGCATTTTTCATTGATTGAAAATTTTATTTTACGAACAGTGAATTTTGCAGTATTCTCTTAAGTAAGTTTTTAGTTCTTTTACAATTGGAGGAAGATATGCGCGGTAACCACGCAGCAAACCGTTTGGTACGCAAGGAGTGTTCCGCTTTGGAGCCGTCTTTTGAAGAGGTTTACATCGATGGTTTCGGAAGAATGACCGTCTGTCGGTATTGCGGAAACGCCATTGAAGTGGGACATGCCAGTTCCTGTCCCATGTGCCAGCGGAAACAACACTGATTCAATTAGCTTGCCTGACCGGTTGCTCCGACAGGCAATTCATACCCGGCTGGGTTGAATTTTTTCTTTGACCCACTCCTCCAAAAAACATCCCGATTCCTTCCCCAAACATTGTTTGAAAAAAATCCTCCAAACTCAAATTTCAAGCCAAATCCTTTAAAAGGAATTATTTCCAAAGCCCTCAAAACATTAGCCCAAAAGTCAACTATTTGATATTTATAAAAAATTTTGAATATTTGCTCTGTTTTATATTGTCCTGTAAGCTATTGTTTTATAAAAAGGTTTTTTAAGCAAAAAAAAGAGCTGTGTTTTATTATCAGTGAAAAAACCTTGGCCTCTTAGCCATCTAAAGCTGGTTCCCGGCCATAAGCAGGCAAACGTTTATGGCCGATTGGCGGTAGTTATGACCGTCAGGCGCAGTCGTTTTGCAGGCCGTTGACAATAGCTTCAAGGATTTCCCCGGCACTTTCTCTGAAAAGGATATCCGCAAGGTGGTCCAAGGGAGTCCGGGTGCGATTGATGAAGATGAGCCTGGCGCCGTATTGGTGGGCTGCCGGCGGAATAGAGGCTGCCGGGTGAACCTCCAGAGATGAGCCGATCATGAGCAGAAGGTCACAGGTTTCGGCCAGGCTGAACGCTTCGGCCATGACATCCTGGGGCATGGCCTGGCCGAAGGAGACCGTGTCAGGCTTGATCAGTCCTGCGCAGCTGTCGCAACGTGGATCGAGGTTGCCTTCTTCAAGTTGCTGCTGTATCGGCTCGATGGGCCACTGCCTGCCGCAGCCCAGGCAGGATGCGGTGCGGTTGGTGCCGTGCAGTTCGAGGACCCTGGAACTGCCGGCATCCTGGTGCAGTCCGTCGATATTCTGGGTGATAACCGCTTCCATCTTGCCGATTTTTTCAAGTTCCGCCAGGGCTTTGTGAGCCTTGTTGGGCCGTGCCCGAAGCAGTTCGGGGATCAACTCCCGGCGCATGGCCCAGTATTCTCGGCGTCCTTTTGCACTTTCCAGAAATTCCTGATAAGTCACCATTCTATAACGGGACCAGAGCCCGCCAGGTGAGCGGAAATCGGAAAGACCCGATTCCGTTGATATTCCAGCCCCTGTAAAAGTCATGATTCGTTCAGCGTTTCGAAAGAGTCGAATCGCCTCATCTATTTTTTCTGCCGTTGCTTTTTCATTCATGGCAATTGTCCCTTCTGTTTTCAAAAAGACTCTCCGATGTAACTGCTAACCGATATTTAATCGGTTTCCAAGCGAAGCACAACATGGAAGTCAATAATTTACCTCGATCAAAAAATGAAATAGATGAGAAAATAGTGATTCGAAAAAAAATCGTGCCCAGAGAAACTAAATCAATGTAGAAAGACGTCGCTTTAGATTGATAAGATGATTTTCAATGGTAAAAAATCTTCAGGAGGGAAAAATGAAAAAAATTACTACCATTGTCATTTTCATCTTTTCGGCCGCTGTACTCACGGCTTGTTCTTTCTTGGGGAAAAACGTTCATGACTTTCAAAAGAACATAATTTTCATGGTTCCCGATGGCATGGGACTTTCCAACACGACGGCTGCCCGTATTTTCAAAAATGGTCCCAATGGTGCTCGCCTCAACTTCGAAACCCTGGATAACATCGGTTATCAGAGCACCCATTCCAAAAACAGCACGGTTACCGATTCCGCCGCTGCCGCTTCAGCCTGGGCCGTTGGCGAAAAATTCAACAATGGTGAAATTTCCTGTCATGACGATGATTCCGATGGTACCTGCGATGGTGAACCGGCACTTACCATTTTAGATATTGCCAAATCCAAAGGAATGGCAACTGGCCTGGTAGCGACATCTGACATTACTCACGCTACGCCGGCTGCTTTTGGTGCCACGGTGCATAACCGAAAATGTGAAGAAGAAATTGCCCGTCAGTTTCTCGCCCGTGATATTGATGTCCTTCTGGGTGGCGGTATTGCCGGCAACCGCAGCAGTTGCAAACTCAGCCCTTCCGAAGGAGATTGGCTCAACAGCCTGCTTACTGAATATACCCACGCCGGGTATGCCGTCGTAAATACTAAAGCAGACATGGAAGCTGCGGTCAACGGCGGTAAAGAAAGATTGCTGGGGCTTTTTAAATCAGGTGGCAAGACTCAGGAACTTTTCCGCGTAGGTCTAGGAGCGGAACTGGAATATCCTGAGCCTACTCTTGCGGAAATGACGGCAGCGGCTCTCGATATCCTTGAGAAAAATAGAGACGGTCTTTTCCTCATGGTTGAAGGTTCTCAGATCGATTGGGAAAACCATGACAACGACGTTAATGGTCAAATTGCCGAAACCCTCGGTTTCGATGCCGCTGTCAAAGTGGTTCTCGACTGGGTCAATGCCAATCCCGTGAGGAAAATGAGCACCCAGGTTATTGTTGTGGCTGATCATGACTGCGGCGGTATGGGAATCAATGGGCCTGGAAGCAGCCTTTCTGAAGCGGGAGATATCGTTCAGGTTGATTGGACCAGTGATGGTCACACGGGAGTTGACACCATCGTTTACAGCCAGGGCCCTCTGACCTGGAAATTGAACAAAGCTGTTGATAATACCTTTCTTAACGATGTAATGGAGGAATTTCTCAAGCGCTGATACATATCTTTCCATATGGGTGAAAAGGCAGGAAACTTTGGCTTCCTGCCTTTGTTTTTTTGTCAGCACGGTATAGGGTCCAGCTTATATGCGTCCTGAAATTTCGGTGATCTGCCGCAGTCTCTGGCGGATCTCTTTTGTCAACAGCTCTTTTCCGAGGCGCCACTGCCAGTTTCCACTTGGTGTCGAGGGCATGTTCATGCGCCCTTCCTGGCCCAGGCTGAGAATATCCTGGATTGGGATGATGGCCACGTCGCAGACCGAGGTCATGGCCATGCGGATCAGGACCCATGGGAGTTCCGTGGGGGAAGGCTCCCGTCCCAGATAGGAGAACAGCCGTCTTTTGTCCTCATCCCCGGCATCGTTTTCGAACCAGCCCCGCACCGTATTGTTGTCGTGGGTGCCGGTATAGACAATGGCGTTTTTGACGTGGTTATGAGGGATGTAGGGATTGCGCGGCATGCTGTCGTCAAAGGCGAAGAGCAGCACTTTCATGCCTGGAAAACCAAACTGGTGAATCAGCTCCCGCACGTCGGGGGTGATCGTCCCCAAATCCTCGGCAATCAGGGGAAGAGTGGGAAAACGTTTCAGCAGGGTCTGGAAAAAATCAGCTCCTGGTCCTTCTACCCAGCGACCGTTGACAGCCGTCTCTTCCGATGCGGGGATTTCCCAGTACTCGGCAAAACCCCGGAAATGGTCGATGCGAACGATATCCGCTGTACGGAAGTTCTGCTCAATGCGTTTCAGCCACCAGGAATAGCCGCTATTGCGCGAGGCTTCCCAATTGTAGACCGGGTCGCCCCATCGCTGACCGGTAGCACTGAAGAAATCCGGGGGAACGCCCGCCACGAACAGGGGGTTGCGGTGTTCGTCGAGTTTGAAAAGCTCGGGGTTGGACCAGATATCGGCGCTGTCCCAGGCCACGTAGATCGGCATGTCGCCGATGATGTGAACGCCTTTCTGGTGGCAGTATTTCCGCAGAGACGACCATTGGGAAAAAAACAGAAATTGGAGAAAGTTCTCTCGTTCTATGCTATCGGCGAGATCGGTGCGCACCCTGTCCAATGCCTCGGGATGGCGAAATTTGAACTCGTCCGGCCATTCCGTCCATATGCGCCCCTGGAAAAAATCATGAAGGGCATGAAAGAGGGAAAATTCAGGCAACCATTCTGAGTTTTCGGCACAGAAGCGCTCATATTCGAAATTCGCCCCTTTTTTCTCACGGAAGCGGTGAAAGGCGATTTCGAAAAGCCTGTTTTTAAAAGCGGCAACATTCAAATAATCTGCCTTGTTGGGGGTCGGGTCTTGAAAAGAGTTAATGTCGTCGGGACTTACCCACCCCTCATCGCGCAGGAATTCCGGGCTGATCAGAAACGGGTTGCCGGCAAAGGCTGATGAGCTGCGGTAGGGTGAACTGCCCGTACCCGGGTCGGTTGGATTCAGGGGCAATATCTGCCAGAAGCACTGCCCGGTCTCGGCGAGGAAATCAACGAAACGATAAGCTTCCGGTCCCATATCGCCGATGCCGAAGTTCGATGGTAAGGACGAGATGTGCAAAAGGATGCCGCTGCCTCTTCGCATGATTTATTTCTCCCTGCCGATTAATAGTGCAACGGGTAGAAGGTGGAGGATGTTGCCGATAGAAAAAGTTTTTTCACATTCAAATTTTTGCCCGGTCAGGGCATTCTCCCAGATGTGGGGTGCTTTCTCAGGCAGGGAGACGGTTGTGTCCCGCCAGATTTTTTCACCGAGGGGCAGCTCGGGTGGAGATGTTACCAGGTTCGTGTAAAAGCGGGGTGCAATAGCCACAATATAGGCTTGCTGGAAAGATCTGGCAAAGGCGATGACTTGATTCCGGTGTACCCCTTGGGCCTGAAGTGGAATATACGCGCCGTGGTGAAACGGACCGGGGGTTTGTTTGCGTGCCTGCAGGGCCTTGTGAGTCAGAAACAGCTTGATCCTTCCGTCCTCCATATGGGTGAGGAGGTCCTGAAAAAACGCACCTGGGTTCGCTGGCGTTTTGGCCAGGTCGGTCAGCAGGGCTCGCCTTTTCTGGAAATCGACGGGACGGCGGTTGTCCGGGTCGACGAGGCTCAGGTCCCAGAGTTCTGTCCCCTGGTAAAAGTCAGGAGTCCCCGGCGCGGCAATTTTCAGAAGGGTCTGGGAGAGGGAATTCAAGTAGCCGAAATGGGCGATCTTTTGCTGAAAGGGCAGAAAGGCCGGCAGAAATTTGCTTTTTGGGGAGTCGCTGAGAAGAGTTTCGGCAAATTCCGTAAAAGCCTCCTCGTATGCCGTATCGGGGGTTAGCCAACCGGTAAAGACTTTGGCTTCCCGTACCGCTTTAAGCAGGTACTCCTGGATTCTCGCTTGGTATTCTTTGAGGTCCTGCTGCTCTGCAGGATAAGAGGCGAGCAGGGTTTGATAGAAAAAGTATTCGTCGTTGCGGTCGGGGACCGGTTTCCCGTGCACCGTTTTCTTTGCCGCTTTGTTGATGCCCTCCCATTTTTCGATTTCGGATGCCCATTCGGAAGGAATCTCGGAAAGGACATTAAGTCTTGCTCGTGCGTCTTCGCCGCGTTTGGTATCGTGCGTTGCGGTGGCGGAGAGGGAGGCTGGACAGGACCGCAAGCGCTCCCGGTTGAAGTGATGAAATTCCTCGATGGTGGTGCCGAAACGATCCGGATGTCCACCCACCTCATTCAAGGAGAGAAGGCGGTTGTAGCAGTAGAAAAAGGTGTCTTCAAGGCCTTTGGCCATGAGGGGACCGGTGATCTGCTGGAAACGCATGACTAAGTCGAGGGCCTGCTGTCTGCCCTTGGCCTCCGCTTCGGCATCGAAAGCCAGGGCCATGAATTTCCCTATCAATTTTAATTCATAGTAAAGATTTGGATTTTCCTCGCGGGCTTTGGCGATGGCATCTTCGATAAAACTTCGGTCCGAGGGGCGTGAGCGTGTTTCCTCCACATAGGTCCGATAGACGGAAAAACGGCCCATGACCTCCACCAGCGCCCGTTTCAAACCGTAGGGTGTCACGTCCCGTCCGTAGCGGTCCTGGCTCGAAATGCTTTTCAGTGTGCAGGCCAGGCTGTCAATGTCGCCGGTCAGGTAACGGCCGCTGATGAGTCTTTTTTTCTCGATTACCATTTCTTCAAAAGAAGCCGGGTTGCGGCGTCTTTGTTTGTAGATCTTGTCGAAATCTTCGGTGTTTTCAGTCGCAATGAAAACACCATTGACGGCATTCAGAAAATCATAGCCCGTGGTGCCCTGGATTGGCCAGTAGTGGGGAAGATCTTCCTCGAAAGCAAGTATTTTTTCAACGACGATGAACAGCTCCTTTTCTTTATCTCTGAGTCTTTCCAGATAGACACTGGGATTCATCAGGCCGTCGATATGATCGATGCGCAGACCGCTGATCAGTCCTTTGTCGATAAGCCTGAAGACCAACTTATGAACGTTCTCGAAAACTTTTTCCCGGTCCACGCGCAGGGAAATGAGATCGTTGATGGTAAAGAAACGGCGGTAGTTGATGTCTTCATTGGCGAGTTTGCAGAACGAGAGCCTGAAAACCTGTTTGGAGAGTAAGAGGTCAAGGAGGTCAAAGCTTTCAGGTTTTCCCGGTGTGCCGTTGAAGGTTTCGATGTTTTTATCGATGAACCCCCTGATAGCGCTGGTGTCTTCGTAAAGGTTCCAGAGCAGGAATTTGATGTAGTCGACATTTCCTGATTCCGGCGTCATGTCTTCGGCAAGGGGTTTCTGGGCCAGGGAGTGAATAGTGCCGATGTATTTTATGTATTCCGGATCGTTGGCGCCGAGTTCCTCCTCAAGTTGTTCTATCTTAAAAGCTAGGATGTCGATATATGAATCTATGAGCAGCGGCAGGCGCAGATCGTGGTAACAAAGGTACAATCCTTCGCGGTCGAAACCGATCCTGAGCTCTCCGTCTTCCAGGCATTCACTATAAAATTTCCCAAGAAAGGGTGCTAGAATTCGGCCTTGAAGGTTTTCAGAAGGGTGCTCCCAGTTGATGTCGAAGTATTCGGCAAATGGCGAAGACGGGCCCTCTTCGAGAATCTTGCGGATCATGCGGTTGTCGGAATGATAGGCCATGTGATTGGGCACGATATCCTGAAGCCAGGCAAGGCCCCTTAACCCTGCATACTGGAGCAGTGACTCGAATTCCTCCATGGAGCCGAGTTCACTGTTGACGGCATTGTGGTCAACGATATCATAGCCGTGTGTGCTGCCTTTTCTGGCCTGGAAAATCGGTGACGCATAGATGTCCGATATCCCGAGATCGGAAAGATAAGACAGGAGTTCTTTTGCTTCGCTGAAGCGGAATTCGGGAGAAAACTGAAGTCGGTAAGTGGCTGTTGGTGTATGCATCAGATCATCCTAAGTTTAAAGTAATCGCCGAGACGGACAAACCCTGAGACCCATTCCGCCGCTTCCTCCTTGCCTTGCTCGGCTTTTCTTTGCATGTCCTTGAATACGGTATGGATAAGGGAAAAATAGATATTTTGCGCCTGCCATAAATCAAGATGCAGGTTAAGACCCTCCAAGCCATTGAACAGGGTTTCGAGCTCTCGCAGGAGCACCAGCGATTTTACCCCCTGAGCACTTTCCATGCGGTTCATGAGGTTGTTGATCCGTGCCCCGGCCAGGGAACCGAGGGTTGAAGTGTCGATCTGGGCAGACCAGCGCCGGATCTCCTGGAGGACCTTCCCGAGCCTGTCCATATCAATGGTTTCCTCCTTAAAAACGGCGGTGAGGTCTTTGTTGAGAACGTATTTAACCGTGGTCGACAGTATCTCGGGGAGGGGAATGGCGAGATTGCGCATGGCCAGCATCAGAGGATAGTAGTCAGAATAGAGCCGCCGCAGGTTGTTTTCGATTTCTTGGAGGGTTTTGTCCAGAATTTGCGTTACGACACTACGTTGTTCATCGCGAAACAGATGCCAGAGACCGAAATCGTGGGAATCGAAGTGCTGATCGATGAGGCTTATGACACGGGAAATATCCCCTCGCATAAAAGCGCTTTTGATGGCTCCATGGGCTTCGGTCCAGCATGCCTCGCCCGCGCAGTATCTGCCGCCACCGATGAAGTTGTGTTCCCCGAGGTGCAGGACGGCAAATGTGACGATGGTGCTCTCCTGGGTGATGTCGGAAATGATGCGGGTCTGGCCCAGGGCCATTTTCTGCCAGCCCATTTCCAGTTGTTCGTACTTGGCGCTTTCAGCGCTATAGCAGTAGATGCGGAATTTTTCCGGATAACCTCTGAACAGGGAGGATATGGCAAAATGGGCGCCGACCCTGAGAAGATCGAGGACCATCGGTTTGACCTGGTCTTCGAAGGCCTCCCGTCCATTGAGGTAGACCGTGTTGTTACTATGGGCTTTTTCCATAATTTTCAGAAAAGCCTCCTCGAAATCGAGGCCGGAAACTTCTTTGGCAAGCTGAATTGCGCGGGCTGCGTAACGCATGTCCTGTATGGTTTCAATGCCCGAAATTTCATCGAAAAACCAACCGCAGCTGGTGAACATGAGCATGGCGTAGCGCTGCATTTCGAGCAGCTTGAGCACTTTGATTCGTTGGCCCGGCGAAAGCTCCTCGATCTGGTACTTGGTGAGGAAGGCATTGAGGTTTTCGTGGCTGCGGTCGAGAACTAAGTCTATGTAATCGTTACGTGCCTGCCAGGGAGTAGCCAGATGCTGAGAGAGACCCGACTCGAATATGCCGCTCAGGCTGTCCCTGAGCCAATCGAGGCCGTACCGCAGGGTGGATCGCCAGGCCTGATTCCAGCCGGGGTGGCTGCCGCTGTTGCAGCCGCAGTCACTGCGCCAGCGTTCGATGCCGTGGACGCAGCTCCAGGAGGACCGTTCAAAAATTTCGACCTCCCGGTTCGGCGGATGCTTTTCCAGGTATTCGCCGTAAATGGTCAGGTTGGCGAGATTGTTCGATTCGATGTGGTGGAGACAGTAGGCCAGGGCCATGTCTCCATTGGCGTGATGGTGGCCGTAGGTTTCACCGTCGGTGGCGATATGCATGAGCTGGTCGTCTTTTGCGTCTTTGCCGAAGGCCTTGAACAGACGGGAAGCGAAAATCTCACCGTTGTTCAACAGGCCGCCGAAGGCTATCTCCCGGGAGACAGGGCCGTCGTAAAAGAACAAGCTCATGGTGCGCCCCGAAGGGAGGGTGCAGAAATAGGGCGTTTTGGGATCGATTCTGGCTTCGCTTACATCCTGCCAGTCGCTTTTGCCGGGGCCTCTGACGCGACGGGCCTGATGGGGTGCGAGAATGGTGAAGCGGATGCCCATATCGGTCATAAGGTCCAGGGTTTCCAGGTCGACGGCGGTTTCCGGCAGCCACATTCCCTCGGGCTGGCGCTTGAAACGGTGAACAAAATCGCGGATGCCCCAGATTATCTGGGTCTCCTTGTCCTGCCGGTTGGCGAGAGGCATGATGATATGGTTGTAAGGTTGGGCCAGGGCTGAACCGTGGCCGGAAAACCGTTTCATGCTTTCGGCGTCGGCTTCGAGGATTTTGGCGTAGGTGCCTGGATGGTGTTTTTCAAGCCAGGACAGCAGGGTCGGCCCGAAATTGAAGCTGATCTTGGAATAATTGTTAACGATATCCACGATCCGCCCCTCAGCATCGAGGATGCGGGAAGCGGAGTTGGGAGCATAGCATTCCGCGGTGATGCGCTGGTTCCAGTCGTGGTAGGGTTGGGCCGAGTCCTGCAGTTCCACTTCTTCCAGCCAGGGGTTTTCCCTGGGGGGTTGATAAAAATGGCCGTGGATGCAGATATGGCGCTTCATGAACCGACCTCAATCTGATAGAGGGCACAACAGGCTGGCGGCACCAGGAGTTCATCCGCCGGTTCCAAAATGTCCGGCAACGAGTGGCCGGGGCCCAGCCAGGTTTTATCACTGGAATTGAGGCGGCATTGCCAGCGGCCGGCAGAAAGTTCACCGGCGCTGAAGCGGACGGCTGAAACATCGAAATTCAAGAAACAGACAACGCGGCTGCCGCCGTGCCATCTTTGGATAATGAAAAGTTTATGGGCCGCATCCGCGCTCAGGTTGAGGTTGTCCTTTGACAGGTTGGCCAGGGCGGGGACCTCTCTGCGCAGCCTGATAAGGCGGCGGTAGAAATCCCGCAAAACCTGATATTTTTCGCCTGATTTTCCTTCGCGGTTGAGCTTGGAGCGGAGAAAGGTCATAGGGCTCTGAGGATCGGGAAACTCCCCTTGACAGTAAAAACCTTCAAATTCTTTGCGCCTTCCCTGGCGAATTCCCTCCTGGAGATCAGGATCGGAGTGACTGACGAAATAGAGGAAGGGGTTTTCCTCGCCGTACTCCTCGCCCATGAAAAGGAGGGGTACGTAGGGAGAGAGGATGACTGTGGCGGCCGCCAGTTTAAGAGCTTCGAAGGAGACCAGGGTGGAAAGCCTTTCACCCAGCATACGATTGCCGACCTGATCGTGGTTCTGGGAGAAGACAACGAAGCGGTGGCTCGGACAATTGCGCGAGGAACTGCCGTGGTGTTTTTTGCGGAAGCGGGAGTACTCCCAGGAGTAGACGAAGCCTTCCCGGATAGCTTTGCCGAGCTGTTCCGTTGAAGTGGAAAAGTCGGAATAATAGCCACGGTCTTCACCGGTAAGAAGAACGTGCAGGGCATGATGAAAATCGTCGCACCACTGGGCATCGAGGCCGTAGCCGCCTTCCTGGCGTGGCCGGATGAGACGGGCGTCGTTGAGATCGCTCTCTGGAATCAGCAGGTGCTTCCGGCCTTTGGAGCGGCAATATTTTTCCACCGCTTCTCCCAGTTCCTGGAGAAAATGTTTGGCTCCCAGGTCGCAGATGGCGTGTACGGCATCAAGGCGCAGGCCGTCCAGATGGAAGGTGTCGAACCAGTAAAGAGCGTTTTCGATGAAATAGGAACGAACCTGATCTGACCAGGCGCTGTCAAAGTTGACGGCAGGGCCCCAGGGGGTGCGGAAACGGTCGGTGAAATAAGGGCCGAAATCGGCAAGATAGTTGCCCTCCGGCCCGAGGTGGTTGTATACGACGTCGAGGATTACGGCCATGCCTCGGTCATGGCAGGCGTTGACCAGTTTTTTGAGGCCGTCCGGGCCGCCGTATGAGTTTTGCACGGCAAAGGGGTAAACACCGTCGTAGCCCCAGTTCCTTTCCCCGGGGAATTGAGCCACGGGCATGAGGCTGAGCGTGTTGACACCCAGTTCCTGAAGGTCGTCAAGATGGCTGATGATCCCTGCGAAGGTTCCCGTTTCGGAGAAGGTTCCGACATGAAGTTCATAGATGATCATCTCTTCCAATGCGAGGCCCGACCAGGCTTCGTCGCTCCAGGCGAAGGTTTTATGGTCGACGATCCGGGAGGGGCCGTGGACGCCGTAAGGTTGAAATTCCGATCCAGGGTCGGGTCTTTCTTTTTCCTCATTCAGGACCAGGATATAGTCGTCACCGGGCTTGGCATCCTCTATCACACCGTTCCAGAAGCCCATATCGTCCTGGCAAAGAGGGTAGATACCCTCGGCCGGGGAAACCAGCCTGACCTCCATTCTCTCCAGGAGAGGCGCCCAGATGCGAAATTCGCTGGCGCCGTTTCCCAGGTAACGGGCACCGGGTTTCATAGGCCCTTCCTCCAGGTGAAGATGACTGCGGAAAGGGGCGGCAGAGTCACTGTCAGGGACTGAAAATGGCCATGGACGGCCACCGGCACCGCCTCGACGCCGCCGAGGTTGCCCTGGCCGCTGCCGCCGTACTCGGTGCTGTCGCTGTTCAGGGCCTCTTTCCAAAACCCGCTTTCGGGAACGCCGACCTTGTAGTTGTGGCGGGGGACCGGGGTTGCGTTGCAGATGGTCAAGACCAGAGAGTCCTGCGCGCGGTTTTTGCGCAGATAGCTGACCACGCTGGTGTCAGAGTCATGGCAGTCCACCCACTGAAAACCGCTATCCTGGAAATCAACTTCAAAAAGAGCGGGTTCGTTGCGGTAGAAATGGTTCAGGTCACGGACCCAATGGAGCATTCTCTGATGCGGTTCGGAGTCGAGGAGATTCCAGTCGAGGCTTTTTTCATGGTCCCATTCGTCCCACTGGCCGAACTCACCCCCCATGAAAAGGAGTTTTTTGCCGGGATGGGTGTACATGAAGCCGAAAAGGAGCCGCAGGTTGGCGAATTTCTGCCAGTCGTCCCCCGGCATTTTGCGCAGCAGTGAACACTTGCCGTAAACGACCTCGTCATGGGACAGGGGAAGAACATAGTTTTCCGAAAACGCGTACCAGATACTGAAGGTGATCTTGTTGTGGTGGTATTTCCGGTAGATGGTTTCCATGGAGAAATAGTCGAGGGTATCGTGCATCCAGCCCATCTTCCACTTGAAGCCGAAGCCGAGTCCGCCGCTGTAAGTTGGCCGCGTTACCATGGGCCAGGCTGATGACTCTTCGGCGATACTCTGGATGTCCGGATGTTCCTTGTAGACGATTTCGTTAAAACGGCGCAGCAAAGTAATCGCTTCCAGGTTTTCACGGTCGCCGTACTTGTTGGGTATCCATTCCCCCTCTTTGCGGCCGAAATCGAGGTAGAGCATGGAGGACACGCCGTCGACACGCAGGCCGTCGGCATGGAAGACCTTGAGCCAGAAGAGAGCGTTGCTGAGGAGAAAACACTGTACCTCGTTGCGGCCGTAGTTGAAGATGAAGCTGTTCCAGTCGGGATGAAAGCCTTTCCTCGGGTCTGCGTGCTCATACAGATGGGTGCCGTCGAAATAGGCTAGCCCGTGCTCGTCGCCGGGGAAATGGGACGGTACCCAATCGAGGATGACACCGATGCCGCGCTGATGAAGGTGGTCGACGAGATACATAAAATCCTGCGGGGTGCCGTAGCGGCTGGTGGGAGCGAAATATCCCGTCACCTGATAACCCCAGGAGCCGAAAAAGGGATGTTCCATGACCGGCATGAGCTCGACGTGAGTGAAACCGTTTTCACTGACATAATCGGCGAGCTGATGGGCCAGCTCCCGGTAGTTGAGGGAGCGGTTGTTGTCCTCCGGCACCCGACGCCAGGAACCGGGGTGGACTTCGTAGATGGAAAATGGTGCATCCGGGGCATTGTGTTTGGCCCGTTCCGCCATCCAGGAGCCATCCTCCCATTGGTAGTCGAGATCCCAGATTGTTGAGGCGCTTTTCGGTGGTTTTTCGCAGTAAACGGCATAGGGGTCGCTTTTCAGAACCTGGTAGCTTCGTTCGTTGGAGTGGATGTGGTATTTGTAGTGCTGGCCTTTGGTGACGCCGGGGATGAATATTTCCCAGATACCCGAAGCATCCCATCTCGCTTTCAAGGGGTGGCTTTGCTGGTCCCAGCTGTTGAAATCACCGACTACGGCAACTTCGCGGGCGTTGGGTGCCCACACGGCGAAATAGCAACCGGCCACTCCTTCAACCTCCAGCAGGTGCGAGCCGAGCTTTTCGAAAAGGCGGTAGTGTTCCCCTTTTTTGAAGAGAAAAATGTCGTACTCACTAAAAAGGCTGAAATCGTATCGTGGTTCCAAAATGATCAGCTCCCGTTTGTTTGTTGGTGAAACCAGGGCGGATGAATCCGGTTTCAGGTTTAAAGTTTTATTGAAAATCAGGTTGTTCAGGCTGAAGGCTGAAGACTATCAGGTAAACCTATCACCTTGGTCTTCGGTCTTCGACCTCAGCTTTTACCTTCAGCCTAATGGCCTTCAGTCTATTCACCTTATTCTGTTCATCCCCTCTATCCCTGTAAATGTTGCCTTTGATTTTCTTGGTACTCTTTCCGTCTTTGGGTGAGTTTACTTTTTTCCGTGGTCTTACGGTTACAAAAAATCAATCCTCCAGAATATCCTTGATCCCTTTAAGGGGGATTCCCACCCAGTCAGGACGGTTGTTCAGTTCGTAGCCCAGTTCGTAAATCGCTTTCTCCAGAAGAAACGCCTTGAGAAGGATCTTCAACTCCTCCCGGTTTTGCGGCAGAAAAGGAGCGTTTGCGGAAGTCTGCAGATAGGATTCGAGGAACAGGGCGCTGATGTGCTTGTGCCAGAGCTCTACCCAGGGTTCCAGGATCGGGACATCCTCCTGGCCCAGGCTGGCATGGTTGAGCAGAGCGCTGTGGGCGGCGTAACTGAATGAGCGGATCATGCTCGCCACATCCGTCAGCGGACAGCGCTTGGCTCGCCGCTCGCCCAGGGTTCGCGACGGCTCGCCTTCGAAGTCGATAATAATGAAATCCTTGCCCGTATGGAGGACCTGGCCGAGATGGTAATCGCCGTGGCAGCGGATGATTTTCGTAGCGATGCGGCGTCCCTTGAGAACACTGAAACGTTCCATGACATCGCTGCGCTGGTCGAGGAGGTTACGGACATCCGCCCGAATTGCTTCGGGCAGGGTTCGGCTGCGGGAGGCCAGGATCTGAAACACGCCCATGGTCAGGTTGCGCATGGACTGGTAGAGGGACCGTTGGGCCAGGGCCGAGAGGGTTTCGGGAGCAAAGCTGGGGTTTTCGCGGTCGGAAGCGAGGGCCAGGTGCAGTTGCGCGGCCCGTTGGCCAAGGAGCCTGGCTGATTCTTTATAGGGGTGAATAAGATCCAAAACGGGTTGGGGAATATCTTCTTCCCTGGTCTCCAGGATATTGACCGAGGAAGGGAGGTTCTTTTGTACCCTCGAATCGAGGGTCATGATGCGTTCCAGGTAGTTGCCAAGAATATGAAGGGTGTAGCTCCAGGCATCCCCCTGATTAGGGATGAACTGGTGAAGGATGCCGGCGCAGGCGTGGTCGTCTGCTTTCTCGTACTGGATGAAGCCTTTGACCCTGGGACTGTATTCAAAGCCCTTTTCCGTCAGGAAGGAACCGATCTCAAGATCCGGATTGATGCCGGTGTCAAGGCGCCGGAAAATTTTGAGAACGTAGGTGTCCCCGAAAACAATGGATGTATTGCTTTGTTCCACTCCCATGGTGCGCGGCTCCAGAGGATATTCTTCCGTTGCAAGGCGTTGCCGGACCGCTTTTTGGGAAAAAGTTTTCAGCTTGCCCACTTGCCCGGCGAAGCGCCGGCGTTGAGCCATGACATTGAGAAGGTTTCTGCAGAAGTCTTTTTCCATAAGGGCATCGAGGAGCCAGCCTTTTTCGTTGGTGTCCTCCAGACTGAGGCGGGCAATGGCCGCATGGCCGCTTTGACGGATAAGTTCTTCACCAACACCGGCCGGAGAAAAGGTGATGGGCAGGAGATAGGTTTCGTCCTCGCCATAAGCAAAACGGACTTGGAGGAGAACGATAAAAACCTGCTTTTCGCCTGCCGGAAGGGGGATTCTTTCCGCTATATTGAGGCTTTTTACACCTTTGGCCTTACCCCGGAACCAGCGCCGTATACGGATGTATTTCAAAAGGGCGCCTTCCAGCATGGGAAGGTTCGCCTTGGTGAAAATCTGGGTCCAGTCGCCGCGGATGCTGATGGCATCGAGATGTTCCGCCACGTGGTTGGCCTGGAGCTTGAGAACGTCGGCTGCCGGGGTTTCAAGGACAAACCAGTAAAAAGAGTGGGGGGAAAGACTGAGGAAGTAGGGGCAGTCCTGAATCATGGGGAAGTCGGTGCCGCCGAAAACCTCTACCAGTCTCATCCCTTTGTAGGCAGAGAGATCGAGGTGAACGTATTGAGAAAAGCGGGAAAGGTTGGCCACGACCAGGACTTTCTGCTCTTCCTTGCTGCGGATGAAGGCAAGGATTTTGTTGTTTTCCGGCAGGAGAAACTCGATGGATCCCTGGCCAAAGGCCTTGATATGCTTGTGTACCGAGATGAGTTTTTTCATCCACCACAATAACGAGTGGCGGTTGCTCATTTGGGCCTCGACATTGTAGGTTTCGTAGTGATACTCGGGATCTGTGATGAGGGGCAGATAGAGGCTCTGGGCGTTGGCCCGCGAAAAACCTCCGTTGCGGTCGGCGCTCCATTGCATGGGGGTGCGCACGCCGTTGCGATCGCCGAGATAGATGTTGTCGCCCATGCCCAGCTCGTCGCCGTAGTAGATAATGGGGGTGCCCGGCAGGGAAAACAGCAGACTGTTCATGAGTTCGATGCGGCGCCGATGGTTGCCCAAAAGCGGGGCCAGACGGCGGCGGATGCCGAGATTTATGCGCATGCGCGGGTCCTGGGCGTAGCTGCTGTACATGTAGTCCCGTTCCCTGTCCGTGACCATCTCCAGGGTCAGTTCGTCGTGGTTGCGCAGGAAAATCGCCCACTGGCAGTTATCGGGGATGGCCGGAGTCTGATCGAGAATGTCGACCACCGGGTAGCGGTCCTCCATGCGCAGGGACATGAAGAGACGCGGCATGAGGGGGAAGTGAAAGTTCATGTGGCACTCGTCCCCTTCGCCGAAATAGGCGGCCGCATCCTCGGGCCACTGGTTGGCTTCGGCCAGGAGCATGCGGTCTTCGTAGCGGCTGTCGACATGGGCCCGCAGTTTTTTAAGAAAGGCATGGGTTTGCGGCAGGTTTTCGCAGTTGGTTCCTTCCTCCTCGAAGAGATAAGGTACGGCGTCCAGTCTTAAACCGTCCACCCCCATGCCGAACCAGAAGTCGAGAACCCGGAAAATTTCTTTCTGCACCTGGGGGTTGTGGAAGTTGAGATCAGGCTGGTGCGAGTAGAAACGGTGCCAGTAATAGGCTTTGGCGACCGGGTCCCAGGACCAGTTGGAGGTCTCGAAATCCTTGAAAATGATGCGCGCGTCCTGGTAGCGGTCGGGGCTCTCGCTCCAGACATAATAGTTGCGGTATTTGCTCCCCGGCTTTGCCTTGCGGGCCCGTTGAAACCAGGGGTGCTGATCCGAGGTGTGGTTGATTACCAGCTCGGTGATAACCCGCAGTCCGCGGTCATGGGCCTCGCGGAGAAAATGCCTGAAGTCCCTGATATTGCCATAATCGGGGTTGATGCTGGTGTAATCGGCGATATCGTAGCCGTCATCCTTGAGGGGAGAGGGGCAGAAAGGAAGTAGCCAGATGGCCGTCACGCCCAGGTCCTGGAGATAATCGAGCTTATGGGTCAGGCCCTGAAAATCGCCGATGCCGTCGCCGTTGCTGTCCATAAAGGCCTTGATGTGGAGCTGGTAGATGACGACGTTCCGGTACCACAAGGGCTCGCTCTCACCTTTTATGTCGCTTCTTTTTTTCAAAGGATTCATAAATAAATTTCCATTGCAAGGTTTCTGATCACAGGTCAGAGATAGTAATCGAAATCCCTTTCACTCCGCACTTTGCGGCGAATACGGAAGATGTGGGCCGGCATCATGCGGGGGTCGAGCTCCACATAGTTGCGGGGTCCGTTCCACAGGAATCGGGCCTCGCTCAGCAGGTCATGCACCTGGTAAGGCTGTTGAGGGGGAAGTCCCAACTCCTGCAGAGGGATCTCCAGCCAGCCCGAATGCATGTGGTGGGGGTCGAGATTGACGACCACCAGCAGGATATCCTCCAGATCCTCTGTATGTTTGGTAAAGCAGAGCATCTCCTCGTTGTCGATGGCGTGAAACTTCAGGTTCCAGTCGGTCTGCAGAGCCATGTTTTCGCGCCGGACGCGGTTGATCCGGCCGATGAATGAACGCAGGGAGTGAGGCGCTTCAAGATCCCACTGGCGAATCTGATATTTTTCCGAGTCCAGATATTCCTCGCTGCCCGGTTTCAGGGGGCGGTTTTCACAGAGTTCGAAAGCCGGTCCGTAAATACCGTAATTGGCGCCCAGAGTGGCGGCCAGAACGAGGCGCACCATAAAGCCTGAGCGACCGCCGAACTGCAGGTATTCATTGAGGATGTCCGGGGTGTTGGGCCACAGGTTGGGCCGCAGGTATTCACGCCCAGCGCTTTGGGTCAGTTCATGGCAGTATTCCATTAACTCGGCCTTGGTATTGCGCCAGGTGAAATAGGTGTAGGACTGGCTGAAGCCGAGTTTGGCCAGATGGTGCATGACCTTGGGGCGGGTGAAAGCCTCGGCGAGAAAAATGGTTTCCGGGTATTCCTTGCGGATCTCGCCGAAGAGCCACTCCCAGAAACGAAAGGGTTTGGTGTGGGGATTGTCGACGCGAAAGATGCGTATCCCCTGGTCGATCCAGAAAAGAACGACGCTTTTGAGTTCATCCCAGAGCTCCTGCCAGGCGTCGGTTTCAAAGTTTATGGGAAAGATATCCTGATATTTTTTGGGCGGATTTTCGGCGTACTGGATGGTGCCGTCCGGACGTTTGCGGAACCATTCGGCGTGTTCCCTGACGTATGGATGGTCCGGAGAACATTGGTAGGCCAGGTCCATGGCTATTTCCATGCCGTGATTTTGGGCTTCCGCAATCAGAACTTTCAAATCTTCGAGGGTGCCGAGGGCAGGATGAATGGCTTTGTGTCCACCTTCCCCGGCGCCGATGGCCCAGGGTGAACCGACGTCGTCAGGCATGGCGGTAGTTGTGTTGTTTTTGCCCTTGCGATGGGTCGTGCCGATGGGATGGACGGGCGGCAGGTAGAGGACGTCAAAGCCCATTTTTGCTATTTCCGGCAGACATTTGCGGCAATCCGCCAGGGTGCCGTGCTCCTCTTCCGACGCGACGCAGGAACGGGGAAAAAGTTCATACCAGGTGCTGAAACGGGCACGTTCCCTTTCGACACAGACCGTCAACTCCCGGTGATAACGGGTCGGGAAAGGCTTTTCCTGACAGAGCAGCATGCCCTCCTTGAGGGTCTCGTCAAGGGCTGCAGCCAGGCGCTCCTCCATGGTTGAGCCTGAACGCAGGATTTTCGCTTTCTCCATCAGAAAGCGGCTCTCGCCCGCCGGGCTTCGGGCGGCGGCCTGCTCTACGAGTTCAGCTCCGATGATAAGTTCCATGGTTACGTCCTGGGCGGCGGCCACCCTTTTAGCGAAATCGCGCTGCCAGGTGCTGAAACGATCGATCCAGCCCATCACCGTGTAGACATACTCCCCGAGTTGGGTGACCTTGAACTCCCCCTGCCAGCGGTCGTTGACGAGGGGCTTCATGGGCTCCTCACGCCAGTCTTTGTCCCTGCTGAAACGATAGAGGATGCAGCAGGCGATGACATCGTGGCCTTCCGCAAAGATATCGGCCTCGACGATCACTTTCTCTCGGGCAACCCTTTTTATAGCAAAAAGTCCACCGTCAATTTCCGGTTTGACGTCTTCAATGACGACCCGGTTTCTTTTTTCAACCAACATGATCAACTCACAAAAATGGAATTTTTAACGATCAGGAAAAGGTGAAAAACTTCTTATGATTTTACTACTCTATAGCAGATTTGGGCTTTTGCAAGGGAAGTGCAGGGATGTCTTGATGCTTTAACAAAAATTTAAAATTTCCTTTTCAGTGCCCCGGTCCATCAGGGTGGTGACGGGCCGGGGCACTCCATGTTGGGAACAGGAAGTTAAGAAAACGGCCTTGTGGGGTTGTCAGGCGCTTTCGTTGACGCACCAGAGGCGCTGAGGCTCTTTTTTCTTGGTTTTCGGAGCTTCCGTCAGAAGGGCATTGCGCACCAGGGGACGGCGCAGCATTTTCTCATAAAGATCGATGTAGTTTCGGGCTGTAACCTCATGGTTGAAGCGTTTCCGGCTTTGCTTCATGATCCTTTCGATGCAGTGGTTGCGGAGATTTTTTTTCAAATGAAAAAACTCCATGGCCTGGCCGATGGATGTCCGCAGCCCGGCTGGTTCGAAATTGGCGAAAAGGAATCCGTTACCGACACCTTTTTCCGCATCCAAAGGCTCAACCGTATCGTGAATGCCACCGGTGTCGTGGGCAATGGGCAGGGCGCCATAGATGGGCCCGATCATCTGCGGAAGACCGCAGGGTTCGTAACGGGAAGGCATGAGGATGAAGTCGGCGGCCCCGAAAGCGAGACGGGAAAGGTCTTCGTCAAATTCGCGCACCACCACCCGGCGTGCCAGGTTGTGGAAAGTGACGATGCTCTGGAAATGGGTAAAGTATTCGCCGCTGCCGACGAAAACGATCTGCAGACGATCTTCCCAGTAGTGGGAAACCACTTCGAAAAGGATTTCAGCCAGAAGCTGGCAGCCTTTCTGGACGGAATCCAGGCGGGACGGCCAGAAAAACAGGGGCGCCTGTTCGTCTTCCAAGAGGCCGAGTTTTTTCTGCAGGAACCGTTTGTTCTCCCGCTTGCCGCCGGCATGAGTCGCCGCAGAATAGTTGCGGGCCAGGGCTTTATCCTCTTCGGGCACGTAACTGGGATCAGGGGCGTTGAGGATACCCGCGCCGCAGCCGGCCCTGACTTTATTGTGCAACTCCGATTGCACCTGCGGTTCGATGAAATCGTGACGGCCATCGGCGATTTCGGCCAGAAACTTCGGGCTTACGGTATTGACGAAATGAGCTGCAAAGATGCCGCTGGTCAGGAAATCAACAGAGCTGCCGGCCACGGCTTCCTCATAGCTGCCATTGAGGCTGTCGTAATAGAGTTGTTTCCACATGGGTAAAACGTCAATGCCCCGGTCTTCGACAACAGCAACGGGGGTTTTGACGTTGTGAACGTTGTGGATGGTGAAAAGGCTGGGAATACCGAGCTGGCGGCTGACGGCCGGAATCAGCCCGGTCATCCAGTCGTTACAGTGGATCAGGTCGGGTTGCACCCTGGGAATGATGTTATTGATGACTTCGCGCTGAAAAGCAAGGGCGAGCTTGACATTGTCCCCATGATAGCTGGAGTAGACATGGTCAAGATAAAAAAAGGCGCGGTCCTCGGCAAGGTGGATCCTCTCGCAGGGCATGGATTCCCGCAAGAGCTTGCGTTCGCGGCGCAAAAGCATGGAGAGGCGGTCATCGAAAATTGAACGGTAATCGGGCAGGGCGATATGGACGTCGGCGCCCTGCTCAAAAAGAGCGGAAACCAGGGCGGCCGAGACGTCGGCGAGCCCCCCGGCCTTGGCGCACAAACAATGAGCGATGTTGCTCATGCCGTTGGGGACGTAGGTGACTTCCGGGGTGACCATCAGAATGCGCGGATTGCGGGATGGGAATAGCATAAACTCAACCTCCAGATATGTAGTTTGTTTTTTCCGGTTGTGCAATGCCGGATGTTGTAGCCGGTATTTTTTTGTGCAGACCTCAAAATCGTTTTGCCGGAAAGGCGGAAACGGATGCAAAGGGTGAATTGAGAACAAAGACGACCTTGCTTTATGGCCCCAACAGCAGGATTGTCCAGAAGCCATGTCTATGAAGGCACAGGGTCTTTTAAAAGGATTGCGCGGTCAGCAATGGTTTTCCGGTTGTCAGAACAGTTCCGCTACGGAGTTTTCACCGTCGCCGAAACCGTTGGGGACATAACGGTCGGCAGCATTGTCGTTTTGCCAGACGGCCTGATCGAGCAGGTAGCGGAATTGGTACTCATGGTTGCGGGGCAGGTCAATGGTAGCCGTGAAGTTCCCGCTTTTAAGGCGTTTCATGGGCGCTGCTGTTTTATCCCAGTCGTTGAAATCTCCCACCAGATTGGCGGATTCCGCACCGTTTGTCAGTTCTCTGGGCAGGGTGAATGTGACTTTGCACAAGGGTTTTGATTTGAGGTACTGCTTTTTCAGGCTCATCCCTTTTGGCTCCTTAATTGATCGTCGTTAATCTTTAGTGTCCCGTCGCTTAATTACAAATATAGCGGTAAAAAGGGCAGAGACAAGGGGGCTATTTATTTTTTACATAATTGAAACAATGCGTCCTTGGCCGGCAACGTCAAATTGAAAAAAAATTTATATTACAAAGGGTTGGAGTCAATAGTGATTAAAAAAATCAATGCGGTGAATGAATTCTTTGCAGAAGTCCGTTCTTGAATAATCCCCGGACAATCCGGATTTCAACTCATGCTATGACTGAATTCCGCCCTTGAAAGTGGGAGAACAATTGTGGAACTTGGATGTTAAAACAGGGAGGGCAATACCTTTGGGAGAGAAAAATGTCCGGTGTCGAGATGGAAAAAGATGTACCAGAAAAAATCCCGGCCCGCCCGAGCGGTCTGGATAAGCCGGCCAACAAACTGTTGTGGAACTGGCATCCGGGCGCCAGATGCCCTTTACATGGCCGTCACACGGAAATTTTTCAGGATAATCCCGGGAAAAGGCTTTTGAGGCCGTTGGCCATGAACTCCACGGCTATGGCGGCGAGGAGCAGGCCCATGATGCGGGTGAAGACATTGATGCCGGTGGCGCTGATGTGACGGGTGATAAAGGGTGAAAGGCGCAGAACCATCCAGATGAGCAGGCTGAGAAACAGGATCAGGACCGCGCTTGTCAGGTAATGGCCTGCACCGGAGCCCTTGTGGGCGTCAATAATAACTGTCGTGATGGCGCCGGGACCGGCCAGTAGCGGCATGGCCAAGGGTACCACGGCGATGGATTCCTTTTCCTTGGATTCCTCGGCTTCCTCTTTGGTTTGAACCGTCGGGCTCAATTTGGCGTTAAGCATGGATACGGACATCAACAACAGCAATATGCCTCCGGCCACCCTGAAAGAGTTGATGCTGATGCCGAAAAATTGCAGCAGTTCCTCGCCGATGAGCAACGCCACGAGGAGAATGACGGTGACCGCTATGGCAACAATGTTGATAATTTTATGGCGTTCACGGCTTTCCGCTCCGGCTGTAAGGCTGATGAAGAGAGGGACAGCGCCGAACGGGTTGACGATGGCGATGAGGCCGATAAGTATTTTGATATATTCCGTTACTTCAAGCATGGCATGTTCAGGGGGGACAGAAAATTACCGAAACCAGGTTGATCTCAGGAAATAACTGCCAATAGAGTTTTAAAACCATTTTTTGCGTTTGAAAAAGCCCATCATCCCGGCGAAGCTGGCCAGCATCACCAGCCACACGCCCGCATAGCCCCATTTCCATTTCAGTTCCGGCATGTTCTCGAAATTCATTCCGTAAATACCGGCGATAAAGGTCAGGGGGATAAAGATCGTGGCGATGACCGTCAGGATCTTCATGACTTCGTTCATGCGGTGGCTGACGCTCGACAGATAGAGATCATGGAGACTGGCAAGGGTTTCGCGCATGGTTTCGATGGTTTCCATGATTTGAATCACGTGGTCGTAGAGGTCGCGCAGGTAGGGATAGGTGCTTGGCTGGATCATGTCGATTTCTTCCCGGAGCAGGGAGCCGAGCATCTCCCTCAATGGCCGGACCATCTTGCGTAGCATCAGGGTTTCGTTGCGGAAGCGATGAATGCGGGAGAGAGATTCCCGGTCAGGGTTGTCCAGTAACTCCTCTTCCAGGGCGGTCACCTGGTCATTGATAGCGTCGAGAATAAAAAAGTAGCTGTCGACAATGGAATCGATAAGGGCGTAGGAGATGTAGTCCGCCCCTCGGCTGCGAATGCGGCCGCTTTTCTTCTCAAGGCGTTTGCGCACGCCGTCGAAAACATCCCCGGGCTCTTCCTGGAACGTAATGACGTAGTTATTTCCGACCACGAGGCTGACCTGCTCCTTTTCTATGTTCAAGTTGTCGGGGTTGAACCTGAGCATCTTGAGAATGAAAAGAAGGTTGCTTTCGTATTCCTCGAATTTTGGCGGATGCTGGGTGTTGAGAATGTCCTCGAGGGCCAGTTCATGGATAGTGAACGTCTCACCGAGCTTGCGGACCAGGGAGACATCGTGAATGCCGTCCATGTTGATCCAGCTCACGGTTGGACTGTCCTTCAATTGCAGACAGTCTTCGATGCTGAGACCCTGGCGTTTTTCCAGCTTTTCGGAATCGAAATCGATAACGCTGAGCAGTGCTTGGGGGACTTTCTGGCGGCCGACGTGAACCAGGGACCCCGGAGGCAGGCCGATCTTTTTGGGGGCGTATTTGGACTTGGGCATTTAGCGAACCATTTCCTTTTCCGGGGCGGGGAACGAAGCCAGTTCCGCTCTGATTTTGGGCAAAGATCCAGGATACCTGTTCTGGAGGAATATTAACAGTTTTTCACGGATTTCGCATCGCAAATCCCAGGCCACAGAGGCGTCGGGGGCGCTCATGAGGGCGCGCATCTCGATGGTTTTGTCACTGCTGTTGGTGACCTGGAGGCCCCAGACCTTGCCGTCCCATTTTCCCGAGGCTTCCAGCAGGCGGTGCAACTCGGTGCGGACGGCTTCCACGTTAATGGAATAGTCGGCATAAAGAAAGACCGTTCCGAGAATATCGGCCGAAGTTCGGGTCCAGTTCTGAAAAGGTTTTTGGAGAAAATGGGTCACCGGCACCACCAGGCGGCGGCTGTCCCAGATGCGCACCACGACATAGGTGAGGGTGATTTCCTCGATGCGTCCCCATTCACCCTCGACAATGACCACGTCATCGAGGCGGATGGGCTGGGTGACGGCAATCTGCAGACCGGCAATGAGCGTGGCGATGCTCTGCTGGGCGGCGAAGCCGATGACGATGCCCATGACCCCGGCCGAGGCCAGCAGGCCGATTCCGACTTGGCGGACCTTTTCAAAAGTCATGAGGATGGAGGAAAAGGCGAAAATTACCACGGCGATAAGGGCGATCCGGACTATGATGTTGACCTGGGTGTGGACCGCCCGCGCTTTGAGGTTGTCTTTGGTGCGAATGTCGTATTTCAGGAGAATGAAATCCCGCAGGCCGAGAATCTGCGTGACGAGGAGCCAGCCGAAGCCGAAAATCAGGCCGATGCTGAGGAGATGGCGGGCCAATGCCTGATAGTCGCCCGGCACCCGGGCATGGCGCATGGCCAGCAGGGCCAGCAAAACGGGAATCAGAACCCACAAGGGCGAGCGGCAGCGTCTCAGCAGGATACTACTTATGGCGCCAGTCTCTTGCTTGGAGAGGCGCTTCAATATCCAGTTGAGAATGGCGGTAAGGAAAAGGCCCAGGCCAATGGTAGCGACCAGAACGAATAGCGAAGGCATATTGAAGGACATATTATTCTCTTTTAACTTTTAAAAGTATAAAATTTTGTAATTATCAGCTTATCGGCACAATGTCTCGCCTCACCCATTCCAAGGGCCGCGTGAAGCCATCCATGGGGCTTAACTGCCGCCATCCGGGCGGCAGAGATGTCCTTTCCATGGGAGACACGAGTCCTTGTGTCGATTAGTCTCAAAATTTTTAACCAGAGTTGTGCATCCCAAAGGCGCCTTGGTCGTTTTGCTTACTCTGAGTGTAGCAGAAAGGGTCCATAACAAAAGGTGGCTGAGCGGCCCATCCGTTCGGGGATTGCGGAACCATCAGCCCCGGTGCTTTTTTGAGAAGAGGCGGACAAGGCGGAGAAGTAGCCCCTGCCGGGCTTTGACGGCGCCCACGGGACAGAGTTCCTGGCAGCAGAAGCAGCCGATGCAGCGTTTGTAATTGATATGTATATGACCCCGCACCAGGGAGATGGCCTCAGTGGGGCAGTGGCGGATGCAGATACCACAGGTTATGCATACGGAGAGATCGTTTTGGGGCAGGGCGGTCAGGCTTTTTTTCAGCATCCTGCGCAGAAAGGCCGGCAATCCAAAGCCGATGCCGGTCTCCTGGGCTGGCTGAAAGCGGGCCGGACGGAGTGATTTAAGGTCAGGGCCGAAAAGTTCCACTTCCCCCAGGGCAGAGCCCGAAAGGTTTTGCTCCCGCGCCACTCTTTGGGTCCAGACCGAGTCGGGACTGATATCCAGCATGGCAATCATGGCCGTATCCACGCCCAGGGGGGTGGTGCCGGCGGCCAGGACGCCGACGTGTACCGGTGTACCGCTGCCCGGTCCGTTGCCTTCCATGGCGGTGACGGCATCGACAATGGTCAGGGCCGGAGCCCTGTATTTGGCCAGTTCCAGCAGCATGGTTGCGAACAGCCTTTTGTCATCCCCGGCCTGAAAATGAAGATTGACTTTGCGAAGGCCGACAATGATGCCGAACATATTCTTGACCCCGCAGGTCAGGCCCATCATCTGGTGGGTTTTCAGCTTGGGCAGGTTGATGATGACATCGGCCTCGGCCGCCTCCCGGGCGATTTCCAGTTTGTGAAAGATGCCCAGTTCGTTGGGGAAGGGAACCGATTCTTCAAAGGGCGCCAGGGTTGCCCCGCATTTCCTGATGACATCGAGAATGCCGCATTTTTCAGCAACCGCCCGGGTTGTGCCGACACCCGGAGAGTCACCGACCAGGGCGGTGGCGCCACACTCCTGAACGAGGCGGATGACCGCGCCGACCAGGTCCGGGTGGGTGGTCACGGCCTGCCCAACCGGCTTGCCGTACAGCATATTTGGTTTGATTAAGACCTTCTGCCCGGCCTGGACGAAGGCTGCCATTCCGCCCAGGGGCTCGAGGAGTTCCCGTACGGCATTGAGAATGATTTCTTCGCTGTAGCCGGGAACGGTTGCTATTGAGACAAGATGTTTCAAGAGGGGATAACCTTGATCTGGAGTTTGCGGCTGCGGGGGCCGTCGAATTCACAAAAATAGATGCCTTGCCAGGTCCCCAGGACGAGGCGGCCGTTTTCAATAATGATCCATTCGCTGGCGCCGAACAGACTGCTTTTGATGTGGGCGGCGCTGTTGCCTTCGGCGTGGCGGTAGCCGTCTTTCCAGGGGACGATTTTGTTCATTTCCATGACTATATCGCGATGAACATCCGGATCGGCGTTCTCGTTAATGGTGACGGCTGCGGTAGTGTGGGGGACGAAAAGAAGAGCCGCGCCATCAACGATGCCCGACTCGGCAACGGCGCTGCGAACCTCGCTGGTGATGTCGATCATTTCAGCTTGGGAATGGGTTCGGATCGTTATCGTTTTCATGCTGTAATCCTCGCAGGGATTTGATGATTTCGGCAAAAGCCCGGGAATTATAGAGCAGGGAAGTATGCCCCATCCCCGACAATTCGACATTGTGAACCCCTTCGAGACGGGCGTGGAAAAAAGGCTGAACCAGGTTGTCATGACGGCTGAAGATGGAGGTAACGGGGATTTCCGCAGGCATCGGTGTTTGGGCCAGGCGCTCCAGAAAGTCGCTGCCGGGGAGAAGGAGCTTGGCGAGGGGTGAAAGAGCAAAGGGTGCCAGGCGCGAACCGAGGTTGGGCGTGCCGAGGAGAATACAGCTGTCTACCTTGGTGTTGCCGCCCCGGACCTGAATATAATTGCGGGCCAGGAGCCCGCCCATGGAATGGCCGATGAGGTGGACCTTCTTGATGCCGGTGGATAGCCGCAGTTTGTCGACCTTTTTGGCGATACGTTCGGTCAGGTTTTCGACGTTGTGCCAGGGCGGCAGGCTGACCGTGTGGAGATTGTAGAATCCTTCGCGACGCAAACGGTATTTGGTCCAGAGCCAGCAGCTGCGGTCGTGAAAGAGACCATGCAAAAGGATGATGGGCGTGTCTTCCTGATTGAAGTGAATGGGTTCATAACGGAAGATCCAGCCTAATGGGCGGATGAAGAAAGAGAGGAAAACGATAAGGGTTTCGACGCTGAATACTTTGAAGGCAAGCCATAAGCGACGCGGCTGGAACCGTCCCTCCATCAGTTGATGGTCGTAATTGGCGGACTCATACCATGAAAAAGCAAAACTCAGGAGCATGACCAAAGCGGTTATGGCCAGTACTAACAGCAATATATCGAAAATATAGCCCATGGCACTCCTTTTAAAACAGAACTTGCATCAGTAGGTTATGACCTGGCAATAGCGCAAGTCCAAGCCTTCCGAAAAACACCGACGAACCCATGGGTGCGCCTCAGATTATTGAAACGTTTTTTCAGGCCGGGCACTTTCGCTCTTTTCCCGCCCTTGACCCACAGATTCAGGTTGAATTCAATTATGTCATGGGGTTTGGGGAGCGTCAACCGCCAACGGCAAATGGCTTCAAGGATGGGGCTGTCCCCTTGCAAAAGGGGCGCAATCACAGTAATAATTGCGAAAGGAGGACGACCCTTGCAGGAACTGCTCGACAATTTTATAGATTATCTGAGGGTGGAGAGGAATGTTTCGCCTCACACCATGAGAGCCTACAGCCTTGATCTCGAGAAGTTTTTCGCCTTTCTGCGCGCTAACGGCGACCCCGGCAAAAGCGGTGTCGAGCTCTTGCGGGGTGTGGACCACCTTATGCTGCGCCGTTATCTGGCCGAACTGCATAAGACGTCGAGCCGCACCAGCATCCACCGGCGCCTGTCGGCCCTGCGAACCTTCTACCGCTATCTGGTTCGCGAGGGGGTTGCCGAGCGCAATCCCGCCGATGCTGTCTCAAGCCCGCGCAAAGAGAACTATCTGCCCAAGGTCCTGTCCGTGGATGAAACCTTCCGGCTTCTCGACAAGGGCTACGCGACGGAGACCCTCTCCCTGCGCGACAGGGCGATCTTCGAGCTCCTCTACTCTTCCGGCCTGCGGGTCGGGGAATTGGTTTCCCTCAATGTAGTCAGCGTCGACCTCAATTATGGTCTGGTACGGGTTGTGGGCAAGGGGCGCAAAGAGCGCATTGTGCCAGTGGGCGGCAAGGCCCGCGATGCCATTCGCGCCTATCTCGATTCCCGCGGCCGGACGGTCCAGGACCAGCCTCTGTTTCTCAACAACCGCGGGGGACGTCTGACGGCGCGCAGCGTCGAGCGCAACCTCAAAAAACAGCTTATCAAGGCAGGGATACTCAAGGAGGCGACACCCCATTCCCTGCGCCATTCATTTGCCACCCATCTTCTCGACGGCGGCGCCGACCTGCGCGCCATCCAGGAACTTCTCGGCCATGTCTCCCTGTCGACGACCCAGAAATACACCCAGGTCAGCGTCGATCAGCTTATGGCGGTCTATGACAAGGCCCATCCCCGCAGTAAAAAGAAGAAATGACAGGCACACCCCGAAAAGACAAATAAGCTGACTGAACTTCCGGGGGCCTAAGCAGATAATCCCCTGAATTAATTCCCTTATTGAACGCTGATTCAAATTGATTGAAAAATCATTCAACCAATAAGCTTCTTGATTTCTTCAGGTTTTTGGACCTTGCCGCTGATCTTGACCACGCCGTCGACAGCCAGCGCCGGGGTCACCATGACGCCGAATTTCATAATCTCGCTGAGATCCTGTACCTTGACCAACTCATACTCGATGCCGAGTTCCCTGGCGGCGGCTTCGGTGTTTTCCGCCAGTTTGTTGCACTTGGCGCATCCGGTTCCGAGGATTTGCAACTTTTTCATGATTTCTCTCCTTTTCAAAAATTTGTGTCTAAATAAAGGCCAACAGTATTTTTATCGCCGTACGCCGTTCTAAAGTCCAACCCCAGGGGTTGCGTCCACTGACGGCGCCTTACTCTTTTCCCAGCCCTAACCTACGGGTTCAGGTTAAAAGAGTAAGCAGAAAAAGGACACCCCGCGACTTGCCTTTCGGGTGCCCTTCACTCCAGGGGAACCTTGAGGACGGTCAGAAACTCGCTTTTCTCAGACAACCTGCCCGTCTTAATCTCAAGGTCCCTCCTCCGTTTCAACTGCGACGCAAGAGGTTGTGAAAGGCCTTGTGTATTTGGCCAAAAGGGCAAATACACAACCAAAAAAATTTGTGCTCTTTGGGTTTACTCGTTTTTTAAATCTTCCAGCACGGTTTCCACACAATCGAAAAACTTGAGGATGCAGGGCATCCGCAGGCGGTAAAAAACCTGGTTGGCGCGCTTTTCGTCCAGCACCAATCCGGCGTTTTTCATCACCGAAAGATGTTTTGAGACGGTGGAAATGTCCGCTCCGACCTTTTCGGTGAGGTCGCAGACACAGCGCTCACCGTCCGCCAACTCCTCGACGATCAGGACCCGGCTGGGGTGGGCCAGGGCTTTGAATATTTTAGCCCGCGCTTCAAGACGGTTTTTGATTTTGATATCCACGGAAAATATCCTTTTGTCTGTTTGGCTATTTTGCCAAATACCTGTTGCTCAGTCAACTGCATGTCCAGAAATAACTAGGTAGATCTACGTAACTGATATTAAAAATTTGGTTCAAAAATAAAAATATTTTCTCCTAGACGGGCGTTTTTACGGTAGATATCCGCCCGCCGGTCTGTATGCTTTGAGTCACGCCCCGGTGACGCTTCGGCCTGGATTCGTCAGGGCGAACTCCAGGCTCATGGCATTGAGTGCGGGTCTTTTGACAAAAAAACTTTTAAAACGGCACTTAAGAAAATTCGCTCTCTGACACGGGAAACGACCGGTATTTTTGAGCCTGAAATGAAGCGTCTCTGCTCCCAGGCCGGTGTAGCCGTCGTCTTTGTCCGTGAAATGAAAAAAGTTCCCTGGAACGGTGCAACCCGCTGGTTGACACCGAAAAAGGCCATAAAAAAACTAGGGACGTTCCCCATAATAAATTCAGGAATGTTTTTTAAAAGCATATGATATGGGTCTAAGTAGCGGTAGGCAGATCTGACATAAAAGGAGAAAGGGAAGTAAAAGCCGGGAGAAGTCCCGGCTTTTACTTCCCTTTTTTTAAAAACGTGAAACTTGGAGAAACGGTCCTAATAATCAGCAATGTTGTCGTAGTCCGGTGTCCGGACGTCACTGAAACCAATCGATATATCCAGTCTGATAATTGAGGCGGGATCATCCAGGTCCAGAATAACCACTTCGTCGTGGAGATCAGAGGCTGTAATGACTGCATGGGTGAAGGCTCCATGCGCCCCGAGATAGACCGCCGCATAATCCCAAGCTGAATCCTGGTCAAAATCGATGAAAATCAGGTCGCCGACACTGAGCCCGGACCAGTCTGTCGCCTGGAGATCAGCCTGGGATACGCTGTTGTCTTTGGTAAAGCTGAAGGCCGTTTCTGGAAGTGAATCGTTCTCAGGGTAGTCATAACCCGAAGCGGTATAGTGATTTTCATATAGGCCCTGAACTGTCGTTGCCGGGATATTGTAACCAAGATCCCGGAACGTCTGAATGAAGTTTACGGCATCGTCCGTATCCACTTCACCGTCGGAATCCGTATCTGTAAAACCATCAGGCCTGTTGCCTGCAACCACGAAAGAATAGTCAACGCCCAGCCAGGTAGTGACGACAGCATCCGCAAATTCATCCCCGGTTGGAATAAGACCTGTCGATGATCCGTCTCCCCCACAACCGAAAAATACCAGAACCATAAAAAAATAGAGTAAGCCTATTGCCTTGTGAGCCACTTTTTTCACGATTTTTCTCCTTTATAAAATAGGACGGCCTCCGGCCAGAATCCCAATGCGATTTCAGGTGATCAATGCTCAGGCTTGCGGTCGTTCCAGCGAAAAAAGTCAAACTATCAATAGTGGTTTTGCAGCGGACTGGATTTTATGAAAACCGAATATTAATATTTCAACTGCGGGAGTTTATTGAAACAAATTGTATTTGTCAACTCTGCCGGAACCGGGAAAGGAAACGCTTATCTTTCAGATTTTTTAGAGTAATTACATTTGGTTGGATATTTAATAAAACGCCCGGATCAACCATCGGATTTTATGCTTCAGTGTTACACGAAAACAAAAAGCCGGGGTTGCTGCCTGGCTTGAAAATTTCTAAAAATGTAAAAATTTAACAAGGTTCAATAAAACAGTTCATCAATCAGAGGCGACAAGCCAAAGGTGATAAGGGCGAGGGGGCAAAGGGGCCGGGGGAAGAGTATGATCCTAAAGGGCGCAAATCTCCATGTGGGCTTTTAACCGTTCATGTTTTGTTTGATTTCACCTATGCTTCTCTGTAATCTCTACCGATATCAACCAACGCCAGGGGGCAGACGGAGATTTCCTCCGGTTTCTTTCTTTTTAAAAAAATGAATGGTGAAAAAATGAAGAGAACATTTAATGGGCAAAAGAATGCAAAATTGGGAACTTTAAAGAATCCGGCTGTCGTAAATGTGCAAACAGAAGAAAGGATGAATGAGGTAATAGCAATATTCAAAGAAAACGACTGGAAATATGCCATTAAATTGGATCCAGATAAGCCTGAGGATATTATAGACCTTGAAATATTGTTAAATAATCCATCGGAAACCAAGGTCGCCGAAAAGAAGGTCGGGCGCAACGAACCCTGCCCCTGTGGAAGTGGTAAAAAGTATAAAAAATGCTGCGATAAATAGGACCCCCGGGAGACTCCCCGTATTTTAAGGCCGGGTAATATACCTGGTTTTCTTATCCTCTTTTACTTTGTTTTTTGAAGCGTTCCTGACTTAATTTGAGAGAACGTTTTGATCCCCCTGCGAGCTGTTGGGGGGACCAGTGAACCTGAGGACGTGGAAAATGTTATTTGATTATTCTTTAGCCCATTGGGCCACTTTTTTGACCGCGGCTTTTTTGTTGAACCTGTCCCCTGGTCCGGACATGGCCTTTATTCTCGGGCAAACAGCCAAAGGGGGCATGAAGACAGGTTTTTCAGCCATGTTCGGTATTTGGAGCGGTGCTTTTTTGCATGTTATTTTCGCCGCTTTGGGATTGTCGGCTGTTCTGGCCACCTCGGCAACGGTCTTTTCCATCGTAAAATGGGTGGGGACGGTTTATCTCATCTGGCTTGGTGTGCAGGCTCTGCGTTCCAAGGGAGCCGTTTATGCCGCTCAAGCCCGAACTTCTCCCCAAAAGCTGACAAAGGTTTATCGGCAGGGCGTACTTGTTGCCGCGTTAAACCCCAAGGTGGCTATTTTCTTTTTGGCTTTTCTTCCCCAATTTGTTGAAGCAGGGGCGGGGCCTGTCAGTGCCCAGTTATTCCTGCATGGCTCTCTCATCATTGCCGCAGCGGTTTTTGTTGAGCCTCCACTGGTATTGGTGGGCGGCAAGCTGACAGGCTATTTCAGTAACAATGCCTGTGTGTCCCGCTGGATGGATCGCGGTCTTGGCGCCTTGTTTGTCGGTTTAGGTATTAAGCTGGCGACCAGTGACCGTATTTAGGTGACAAATTGGGCAGCTCCCCACATTAATTTGAGGGTTTCGCAGGGCTTCGGGGACAGGCATGATAAGTAAGGGCAAGGGAAAAACGGAATTTTCCTTTGCCCGCGCGGAAGATTCCCCGTGGTTTGATTGAAATCAGGTGTTTTTCAAGCCAATTCCAGGGACCATGTGAACGAGAACATAATCAAATACCGCCACGTGGATGTTTTTTCTGACCGCCCTTTGTTCGGGAACGGGCTGACGGTGTTTCTGGGGTCCTTGTTTCTGAATTCCTCCATCATGCAACGTGTCGCGCAGGAGACGCGCCAATTCGAAAGCCGATCAAGTCCAAAAGTTGCTGTAAATTCCATCTCGTCTGATTGACGTTAACTCAGCAAATCGTCACGACTGCTTCTTCGGTAGCTTGCTGTTTCTCAGCCACCCATTCGAAGAAGTCAGCCATATCCAGATATCGTCGCCCTTGCCACTCTTCGTGGATCTCCGCAACTAGTGCTCCCATTAATCGCAGAGCCGAATCCTCGTTGGGGAAGATGCGAATAACCCTCTCCCGGCGGCGGATTTCCTGAATCAACCGTTCCTGCATGTTGGTTGATTTCAGGCGTTTCCGATATTTGTCCGGCAGCGCCATGACCGCTAACGAATCCTCAAGACCTCGATCAAGGCAGGCAATGGCTTTGGGAGATTTTTTCTCCAGATGCTCCGCTAGTTCATCAAAGCGCTGACGAGCTTCTTTGGCGGTTTCGGAACTGAAGATGCGCTTGAGCCCTTCGCCCATCTCCTTCTTGAGTTT
>JAFGRU010000080.1 GCA_016934985.1 Deltaproteobacteria bacterium | reverse complement strand
CTGAAAACCATGGTCGAAAAACTCAACAGCGTCCTCGGCCAGGTTCAGACCGCCGGCGAACAGATCGCTTCCGGTTCGACCCAGGTCTCTGACTCCAGCCAGTCCCTCTCCCAGGGTGCTACGGAACAGGCCAGCTCTCTCGAAGAGATCACCAGCTCCATGACCGAGATGAGCTCCCAGACCAAGCAGAACGCCGAGAACGCCACCCAGGCCAACCAGCTTTCGGCTCAGGCCCGCGACGCCGCTCAAAAAGGCAACGAGCAGATGAAGGAAATGATGACCGCCATGGACGAGATCAATGTCTCAGGCCAGAACATCTCCAAGATCATCAAGGTCATCGACGAGATCGCCTTCCAGACCAACCTGCTGGCATTGAACGCCGCAGTGGAAGCGGCAAGAGCCGGTCAGCACGGCAAGGGCTTCGCGGTTGTGGCCGAAGAGGTAAGAAATCTGGCAGCCCGCAGTGCCCAGGCGGCACGGGAAACGGCGGACCTGATCGAAGGTTCGGTGGCCAAGGCTGAGAATGGCGTGGGCATCGCCCAGCGCACCGCCGAAGCTCTGTCTGAGATCGTGACCGGCATTACCAAGACCACGGACCTGGTGGCGGAGATTGCCGCAGCCTCCAACGAGCAGTCCCAGGGTATCGGCCAGATCAACCAGGGTCTGAACCAGATTGAGAGCGTAACCCAGCAGAACACCGCTAACGCCGAAGAGAGCGCCGCAGCCTCCGAGGAGTTGGCCAGCCAGGCTCAGCAGTTGAACAAACTGCTGACCCAGTTCCAGCTCAAGCATCGGTCTGAACTACACCAGTTCGACATGGCGGTCAACGAAAAGCCTGCCCGGGAGCCGAAACGGCAACGGCAGTCAGAAGAACCCCAGGATGTCATCGCACTGGATGACAATGAGTTCGGTAAGTACTGATAAAAATTTTATAATCATCAACCTAGGCCCGGCATCTCAAAAATTCTTCAGGATGCCGGGCTTATTATTTATCTTAAATAATCTCCAATACTCAATATTTAAATCTCAATTATTGTCCTTTAAATATTCCGTTTCGGAGGTTATTGAAATGAAAAACCTAAAAATCGACCAGCAGATATTCATTGTCACAGGTGTTATCATCTTAGTCTTCATGCTCAGCTGCGTTCGGCTTAATACCCGTTAACAAGGCCAACTCCTTGAAGGACGCAAGCAGCTTCTTGTGCGGCAGGTGGACACTGCCTGGATTGTTATCGATCATTTTAGGCGTCAAACTGACAAGGGGCTGGAAGAAGAAAAAGCCAAAATTATGGCTTTGGAAGCCTTCAAGGATCTCCGTTACGATGGCAGCCAGTATTTTTGAAAAATCCGGAGCTTCATCAACCGCATCTCAAGTTGCTTCGTCACTTATTGGGGTCGATTGGCCGTAATTTTTAAATTTTTCCAGGACCCTGTCCATCTCCCGGTTTGGTAAAACCACCGGTTCACCAATACACTTGCTTTGATAATAAACCCGCGCCACAAACTCCGTCTCCTCAGCCACATTGAATGCCTGCTCCATGCTTTTCCCCATTACTACTAAACCGTGATTGGCAAGAAGAACAGCCTGATAGCCGGCCATGGCATTGACGATATTAGCAGCCAGTTCTTCCGAACCAAAGGTAGCATATGGCGCTAAAGGGACCTTTTTCCCGGCGAACCCGATGAGGTAATGGACGGCAGGAATTTCCCAGCGCAAACAGGCAAAGGTGGTAGCATAAACCGAATGGGTATGGACTACCGCCCGTATGTCTGGGAATTTTTCATAAAGAGCAAGATGAAAAACCAGTTCACTGGAGGGCTTGAGGTTGCCATCCACCACCCTTCCAAGGCTATCTACAAGGACTATCGAAGAGGGCGTAAGTTCTTCATAAGCAACGCCACTGGGGGTAATGGCAATGACGCCTTTTTCCGCATTCAAGGCACTAAGGTTTCCACCTGACCCAACCGTCAGCCCTGATGAAACTAATCTTTTGCCAAAAGCCACAACGCTTTCCCTCAGTTTTTCCATTTGCATTTACTCCCTGGATGAAACACTTCAAAATTGAAAAATTTTTCCCACTATTTTAAAAATGTAAATATTCCGCAACTGATTATAACAGATCAGCAATCACCCGATCATTTTCTATTGCTAAAGACTTCTCAAAACCCAATTCTCTCGGCCTCTCCATCGCTACAATTAAATCTTTTAAGAATTTGATTTATCCTCCCAATGGGGGTTGGACCAACGCCTCCATGTCTGAGACAGGAACCAATAATTTCCCCTTATTGCATAACACCACTATTCCGTTATCATTTCAACAAATGACCTCAAAAACCCTCTTGCCCCCCAAAAAGTAATTCTGGGTTTCAAGTTAAAAGGGAAAAACCTAGACAACATTCAACCTTCCATATATATTGTTTTTTGAACTTTTCACCGGAGGAGTATGAACTATGGGCAAATACGATTACGACATCATCACTATCGGCCTGGGCCCTGCGGGAATGGCCGTCTCCGTCATGGCTTCTGAAATGGGGCTCAAGGTCTGCGCCATTGAAAAACACAACATCGGCGGTGAATGCATGAATGTAGGCTGCATCCCCAGCAAAGCTCTCCTGCGCATGGGAAAAGCTCGCGGGATATTTGCCAAACTGGAGGTTATGGAGCTCTCGAGGGTGAGTCCGCCCGAACCGCAGGATATCTTCGGAAAAATTCGCCGGGATATTCAATTCATTAACAAAAATAAAACCGTGGGCATGTTCAAAAAGGTGGAAATGCGCCTCGGACAGGGAGAGGCCTCCTTTGTCGACCGGCATACCGTAGAGGTGGGCGGTGAGAAACTGACGGCCAGACGCATCTTCATTGCAGCCGGGACCCGGCCCATGCGCCTTCCCATCCCCGGCATTGACGAAGTGGATTTCCTGACCAATGAAAACCTTTTCGAACTGGACCATGTCCCCGAGTCACTCACAATTATCGGCGGCGGTGCTATCGGTTGCGAAATGGCTCAGGCATTTACCAACCTTGGAACCAGATGCACCATCGTTCACATGGACGAGTACCTGCTCCCCCACGGCGATCCGGAAGGTGGAAAACTTCTGGAGGAGGTTTTTGAAAAACAGCAGATCCGGGTTTTCAACGGACGCAAAATTGAAAAAATTGAGAAGAAAGGTGATGAAATTATTCTCTATACAGACCGGGGTGAGCAACTGGTTTCTACTAAACTATTGATGGCGGCCGGCCGCAAACTCGACTACTCCGCTCTAAAACTGGAAAACGCCGGAGTTCGAGTCACCTCCCGGGGCGCAATTGAAGTCAATAAATATCTGCAGACCAGCCAAAGGAATATTTTTGCGGTCGGCGACTGCAATGGCTATTTTCTTCTCTCTCACGCAGCCATGCACCAAGGCATGATCGCCATTATGAACACCATGCTGCCTTGGAAGATCAAGCGTGATTTTCGCAAATTTGTGGTGCCATGGACGGTATTTACAGATCTTCAGGTCAGCTTTGTCGGCTTGAATGAAAAACAACTCAAAAAACGCAATATCCGTTTTGAAACCATAAAAGTCAACTATGAGGATTATGGCGCCGCAATTGCGGAAAATGTCGATATAGGCTATGTCAAGGTACTGGCAAGTCCTGCCGGGAAAATTTATGGGGTTGGAATCGTCGGTGAAGGTTCAGGAGAAATGATCAATGAATGGGCCCTTGCTATCCAGAAAAAAATCCGCCTTCACGATATTATGCTCCTGCAGCATTCCTTCCCGACCATGGGCTTTCTCTCCAAACGGGCGGCAGAAACCTGGATGATGAAAAAGATGGAGTCCCCTACCCTAAAAAAGCTTTGCTCTAGGATGTTTGGGTTAGGTTTCTAAGGCTTATGGACGCATTTACATATTGGGGTTGGTGGTTATTTTCATTTTTTCTTTATAATCACAATTATTTGTATTATGATAGCCGCCCATAAAAGAGAGCATGGTAAGACACCAAACTACAAGGGATGAGGAGGAATTATGGAAATTTCTGAGTTCACCGAAGTTATGTTAGCAGCCAAAGAAGATGCAGGCCTGACTTTTCAAGATCTCGCCAAGAAGGTCGGTCTCAGCGAAGTTTACGTAGCAGCCCTGTTCTACGGCCAAGCCAAAGCTGCGGAAGACGTTGCAGAAAAAATCGCCTCAGAACTGGGTCTGGATGAGGACTTCCAAAAATTCATGGTTGATTTCCCGGATAAAGGCCTGGGGCCGGTTGTGCCTACGGATCCCCTGATTTACCGCTTTTATGAGATTATGCAGGTTTACGGATATCCCATCAAAGCTATCATTCATGAAAAATTCGGCGATGGCATCATGAGCGCCATTGACTACACCATGGATATTGAAAAAGTTGAAGATCCCAAAGGGGACCGTGTTAAGGTAACCATGTGCGGAAAATTCCTGCCCTACAAGGTCTGGTAATCCTGCACAAATATAGTCAGAACAGGAAACAGGCCCTGAAAGCAGTTCTCAGGGCCTGTTTTTTTTCAAAAGGCTGCTTTCAGCGTACCTGCCGCCACTTCCCCCCGGGGTCTTGGACCCAGTTTCCGGAATGTGCATGACTGGCAATCTGGGCAGCACGCTGACGCCCCACCAGTTCGGGGCTGGTCTTCTGCCTTTCGGCAATGATTTTATAAACCGTCAGACGATCGCGGTTTTCGGCATCAACGACTTCCTTGTGCGGTTTTTTTGCTTTTAAATAGCGTAAAAGCCCCTGGTTGTCTTCACCCACCAGGCCTTGGCTTTTAAGCTCTGTAATAACGGGAAGCCGCTCCTTCATGCGCGCCTTGATTTCCCCGGCCACTGCTGAAAAACCCAGCAGAAAAGTACTCATAACAACGACCGTTACGGCTGTCGAAAAAACCTTGCGTCTCATTTTTCACTCCCTCCCGTGTCAGTGGTCTGAAGATCTTGTGCAGCCTCATCAATATCGCCGAAAAAGTTGTCGAGGTCTTTCTGAACCCGGACATTCACGTCAATGGTGATGTGAATCGGCTTCACCTCCACCGGCGCCATTTGCACTTCGTGATGAGTGCTGCAAGCAGCCAGCAAAAGCAGCGGCATCAATCCTACAATAATTGTTTTTCCCATTTCCCCTCTCATCAGTTCATGAGTTTAAAAAGGTTTTTATATTCCAACAATTTATTCAACGGAATACGAAAATTCAAATCAAGACGAATTCCTTCAAATTTAGTGCCCGGAAAATCAGCCTCCGCACGAACGAAACCACCGAACTCTTTCCGGTAAACAAAAGGCAGAGGGTTGCTCGGGCTACCATCCATCTGAACCTTGACCAGCAGGTCATCATCCTCAGAGTTGACGGCCAACCTTGCCCATTTGTATTCATAATCTTTCAAAGCCTCTTCGGCTAGTCTGAGCTGTCCGAAAGTGCGGTCATCCCCAGGCAGCCCGGCGGTAAGATTTTCCATGCCGCTGACATGCAAAGTTCCCCCTTCTCCGGGTGTTGAAAAGAGAAACCCATCCATCACTGAAAATTGGCCATTTTCATAATGGATTGGTATGCGCCCGTTAAGGGAGCCGGTCCCCTCGGCCCGCGCTGCGCCAAGTTGCTCCATAACCTGAACAAGATTGACCCGGTCACAATAAAGGGCAATGTCGAGGCTTTCCACCCCGGGGCGAATCCGAAAGGATTCGCTGAAAACCCGGCCCCCGCACCAGTTGAAAACCAGTTTTTCCACCAGCAGCTCAAGATCGCGCCCGACAAGAAAGTTGACCCGGCCGTTTTCCAAAATGACATCGGCCAGAGATAATTTTTCAAATGTCAAATACGGCCTACCGGCAGGGTAAAGAGTAAACAGGTCTATGAACTCCAGATTGAGAGCCAGGCCCTGGCACCGAAGTTGCCTTTCCTGATCCAGACAATCAAGGTTCTGGAGTGAAAAACGGGTCGGACTTGAAAGCCGTTGATTCGCCCAGCTGATTTCACCAGCCAGATGAAGGTCACCTTTGGCCTCAAGTCCGGCCAATTGAGAGACATATCCCCCCAAAGTCCTCCCCAGATCAAAGGAGAAGCGGTCGAGGCTGTATTTCAAATTTGCCTGAGAAAAGTCCTTATCCGCCTGGCCGCTGAAGTGAAGAACCGTAGCCGGCTGAAGGATGTCCCGCCATCGTCCGTTCCAGACCCAACCGCTTTTTTGCAGGCTTAGCTCAGCTTGGACCGAGCCCAGCTTCCGGCCCTTGTGCAAGATCCTTCCGACCCGCAGCTGACCCGATTTTTCCTGCCCGGATGCTGGGAAGCGCCAGGGCAAAAGAAAAGAAATTTTTTCTGCGCGAAAGCCCTGGCCCGAATTAACCAGGCGCGCCCCCTCGGTACGGATATCCCCCTTCCAGGAGCCGGCCGGATTAACCGAGTCGACATATTCGCCAGTGGCTTCAAGACCGGGTACCAACGCCTGATAATTATCTCCGGTAACCTTTATACCTTTTGCCCGCAACTCAACACGACTCTGCAGCTTGCCGGGGCTTTCCTCTTTGGTCAGATTCATAGATGCGCGGGCCAGAAATTCATCCATCTGCATCTGTCCCTGTAAAAAGGTTGCCTGGAGTTTCTCCAGTCTCAGGTCACAGTCAAAATGGGTCTGAATTTCTCCCCCCGTACCACTGCAAGTAAAACGGTCGTTTCCCAACCAGATAAGAGCCTGCTCCTTTGCCACAGCCACATCCGCTGTTTTTACGTCTCCACCAGCGGATATTTTTTGCCCCTTGATTTCTACTCCCCAGCCTCTTTCCGGTCGGCCAGCGCCACTCAACCGGCCCTCGAAATTCAGTTCCTTCTCCAGTCTTAACGGATTTTCCGCCAAAGAAAGCTGAGTCAAACCCAGTGACCAGTTCCCCTCAAAAAGAGACGCAGATGACGCCAAATCGACGGTTAAAGAATTCATGCTCAATGCACCTGTGGCACTGCCGTCAAAAAGCAGGGGAGACATACGAATTGCGATTTTTCTTTCGCTTTGCCACTCGCCATAAACAGTCACAGGCTCCCTCTGAGACAAGGCAAACCCTTCGTTTTGCCATTTCAGGTTGCGGAAGCTCAATTCCCCCGATGCATTTATCAGGTTGAATGGAGTAAAATTGACCTCGAAATCAGCCTGCGCATCGAGGCTTCCGTCCGAAACTCCCATGGTCGGGATTCCTCCCCACTTGGCACCCTGTAACAGAGGAAAACCTTTCACCACAACGCCCCCATGAATATTCCGCTGGAGCAAATCCACCTGCCCATCCAAATCAAGGATGCCCTCTCCCAAGCGAAATTCAGCACCGATGTTGAGTGCCCCGTTTTTCCCGGAAGATGTCATTTCCAACTGAAACGGGACAAGAACGGTCAGATCACTTTCCTGGTATATGATCTCGGAGCTGTCAATGGTTACAGCAGAAAATGTTGCCGGGAGTTGAAACGCACCGCTTTGCGGTTCTTTTTCATTTTGCCCTGCCCCATCTTTTTCCGAAATAAGGGGGACAGCACCAAAGGTAACCATCTCCCCTTTGCGTTTAAGGGGAATGCTTAAACCGCTGATATGGATTTTTCCCAAATGCTTTTTTGCCAGCCCCAAAGGGGAATAAGAAACAAAAACGGCGGCTACACTTAGAGCCAGTTCATTTTCTTTTTCCAATTCCACGGGTCCCAGCTCAAGACCGGAAAAACCGACATGGCGGACCTGGCAGGAAATCCGGGAAAAACCTGCGCGCCCAGCCAGCTGAGGAAGAAGATGATTTTCAAGGTAAAAGGGAAGAAGCCACCCCTGGAAAAACCAGAGAATGGAAATAAGCAAAAGAAGATAAAGGGCAACACGCCGCATAACCCTTCCCTGTGGTGTGAGGATAGCCAATGGCCGAATCAAACCCAAAAAGCCGTGCTGCTGCCTATTGAACAGCTCAAATCAATAGGAGATAAAAAACAACGGAAGATTTCCGCCCGGAGCAAAGGAACATCAATCGGAGAAACCCTGCCCCCGGGCGATGCGAAAGGTGGCCTCGAATTCGGCCACCGGGAAATCTTTTTCATCCCAAACGACAGCCCTGCCAACCAGGGTTCTTCCCTGGGGTCCTTCCACAAGGGCTCGGGCTCGTACTTGCCCCTCCTTGACCGGAGCGAGAAAGCGAACCTTGAGTTCGGCTGTCGCAAAAGCTGTTCCTTCAGGCAACAGGGATTTAATGGCCATAGCCACGGCAGTATCGGCCAGGGCCGTCAAAGCCCCGCCATGAAGCAAACCTCCACCCTGGGACAGCTTGACGGTAAACGGCATTACGAGAAAGGCACGCCCCTCAGATGCCTCGCGAATATCCATATTGAGAAGCCGTTCAAAAGGGGCGGTATCGATCCAGCTCTCCATTTCAAACTGATGAGCTCCCGCTTCTTTCGGGATATCCTCAGAAACCAACAACTTGGACACCGTTCATCCTTTGCTTGAAGTAACCCTTGCGCCCAATAAATTCGGGCCAGCCCAAAAGGCCTGGGCAACCTTTAAAACAGGCTGGAAAAGACCACCAGCTACCCGCACCCCCAATAGCTACTTGCATACTTAAAGAAAAAAACCGGACCTTGGAAGGCCCGGTTTTTTAGGGTTTATCATCTACTCAAGAATAACGACCAAATCACCTTGCTGGAGCTGCACTCCCTCTTTGAAAAGCACTTCTCCGACAACTCCGTCAATACTGGTTTTGATATTGGTCTCCATTTTCATGGCCTCAGTCGAGAGAAGGACATCTCCCGCCTTGACCTTGTCGCCGACATCGACAAATATCTTACAAACCTTCCCCGGCATGGCAACGCCGATCTGCTTGGGATCGTTGGCATCGACCTTGCGGTGCTCGGCAACTATCGACTTGACAGAAAGGTCCTTGACCGAGATCTGGCGCGGCTCACCATTCAACTCAAAGTAGATAATCCGGTTGCCGTCCTCATGAACATGACCGACAGCATTGAGTTTGACAATGATGGTTTTCCCCGGTTCCAGCTCAATGGAGGTTTCATCCATCAGGTCGAGACCATAGAAAAACACCGGTGTGGGCAAAACCGAAGTGTCTCCGTATTCCTGCCGGTGCTGATCAAATTCCTCGAACACCGCCGGGTAGATCAACCACGAAGAGAGTTCGCGATCACTGAGTTCATGCCCCAGTTTCTTCTCTATTTCAGCTTTTTTCGCTGCAAAATTAACGGGTTCAAGGAGTTCTCCCGGCCGGTGGGTAATAGGTTTTTCTCCTTTTAGGATAATCTTCTGAAGTTTTTCCGGCAGGCCGCCGTAAGGCTGTCCTATCATCCCCTTAAAGAGATCGACCACACCCTGCGGCAGATCCATCTCATGGCCACGTTCGTAGATATCTTCTGGTTGATAATTGTTCTGGACCATAAAAATGGCCATGTCTCCGATAATTTTCGAAACCGGGGTCACTTTGATCATGTCGCCAAACATGTCGTTAACCTTACGGTACATCTTTTTACACTCTTCCCATCGGTCGCCAAGCCCCATACCCTCAACCTGAGGCTTGTAGTTGGAATACTGACCACCGGGAATCTCATGCTCGTAAACCTGGGCCGTACCGCTGCGAAGTTCCGACTCGAAAGGCGCGTAGTAAGTCCGAACCGTCTCCCAATAGTTGGCAAGTTTCTGCAACTTTTCACGGCTAAGTCCCGGATCCCGCTCGGTATTTTCAAGGGCTGCAAGAAGCGCGTTAAGGTTCGGTTGAGAGGTCAGGCCGGATACGGAGGAAAGAGCCGCATCCACCGTGTCAACCCCCGCCTTACTGGCCAGCATCAGGGTAGCGAGACCGTTACTTGAGGTATCATGGGTATGCAGGGAGATGGGAATGCCGATCTCCTCCTTGAGGGCGGTAATCAGCTTCTGCGCTGCAAAGGGCTTCAATACCCCGGCCATATCTTTGATATTGAGGATATGGGCTCCCATGCGCTCCAGTTCCTTACCCAACTCGACATAGTACTTGAGAGTGAACTTATCCCTCTTGGGATCGAGGATGTCGCCGGTATAACACATGGACGCCTCGCAAACCGCCCCGCTTTTGAGAATGGCTTCAATAGCGACGGCCTGACCTTTGGTCCAGTTGAGGGGATCGAAAACCCGGAAGATATCCATACCGCTTTCGGCGGCTTTCTGGACGAAATCCTCAATGACATTATCCGGATAGTTGGCGTAACCGACGGCATTGGACCCGCGAATCAGCATCTGGAAAAGAACATTGGGGATCTTCTTGCGCAGAGCATCGAGTCTTTCCCAGGGATCTTCCTTGACAAAGCGCATGGCCACGTCAAAGGTGGCACCACCCCAGCATTCAAAGGAGTACATGTCGCCCCCGAGACGAGCGGTGGCATCGGCAATCTGCAACAGGTCATGGGTGCGGATACGGGTGGCCAACAAGGATTGATGAGCGTCACGCATGGTCGTATCGGCAATAAGGAGACGCTTTTGAGCCAGAATCCAGTCGGCGAGCCCTTTCGGACCTTTTTCAAGGAGAATGCTCCGCGTCCCTTGCGGCGGTTGCTCATCATGATGAAACTCGGGCACCTCGGCAAGCCGCAGGTCACGGAAATGCAGGGGTTTTTTTATGCCTGGATAACCGTTAACGATGGTATGACCGATAAACCGGAGCAACCGAGTGGCGCGGTCCCTCTTAACCGGGATTTCAAACAGCTCGGGATGGTTGTCAAGATAGGAGGTGTCACATTCACCGGCGAGAAAGGTGGGATGTTCGACAACGTTCTCCAAAAAACCGATATTGGTCTTTACACCGCGAACCCGGAACTCGAGGAGGGATCTCCCCATGTGGCGGGCCGCCTCCCTGAAAGTTAATCCATAAGTTGAAATCTTGACAAGTAACGAGTCGTAATAGGGGGTTATTATTGAACCGACATATGCATTCCCGGCATCCAGACGTACCCCCGGTCCGGAGGCAGAACGATAGGCCTTGAGGGTTCCGAAGTCGGGTGCAAAATTGTTTTCGGGGTCCTCGGTACTGACCCGGCACTGAATGGCGTTACCGCGCATCTGGATATCGCTTTGGTTCTTGATGCCGATTTCAGGATCAGACAGCTTGTAGCCTTCGGCCACCCGGATCTGGGTCTGGACCAGGTCGCGTCCGGTAATGATTTCGGTAACCGTATGCTCAACCTGAATGCGCGGGTTGGTTTCGATAAAGTAGAATTGTTGATCCTTGTCGAGAAGAAATTCCACGGTTCCGGCATTGATGTAGCCGACATGGTTGGCAATTTTCAGCGCATCATTGCAGAGTGCCTGACGTTTCTCTTCGGAAAGATAAAACGCCGGAGCAATTTCGATTACTTTCTGATGACGCCGCTGTACCGAACAATCCCTTTCAAAGAAGTGGACGACATTACCATATTGGTCCCCCATAATCTGAACTTCCACATGCTTGGGGCCGTCGATGTATTTTTCGAGAAATACGGCTGCATTACCGAATGCCGCTTTGGCTTCGGAGGAGGCACTCTTCAAGCCTTCAAGAAGTTCCTTCTGGTTGTTGGCAACACGCATGCCACGCCCGCCGCCACCAGCAGCGGCTTTGACAATAATCGGATAACCACATTTACGGGCGAACAGGATCGCCTCCTCTTCCGTACTTATCGGCTCTTCCGTACCGGGTACAACCGGAACACCTGCCTTTATTGCCACCTTGCGGGCGGCGACCTTGTCGCCCAACTGCCTTTGAATTCTGGCGTTGGGACCGATGAAAACGATCCCGGCCTTTTCACAGGCTTCGGCAAAGTCGGGGTTTTCAGACAGAAAACCATAGCCGGGGTGAATGGCATCCACACCCTTTTTCAGGGCTAAGTCAATAATGTCTTCATAAGCAAGGTAGGCAGCAATCGGACCTTTGCCCTTACCGACCTGATAAGCTTCATCCGCTTTGTAGCGATGCAGGCTGAGTTTGTCTTCTTCCGCGTAAATAGCCACGGTATTGATACCGAGTTCCGCACAAGCACGAAAAATACGGATGGCAATTTCACCGCGATTGGCGGCCATAATCTTATTGAATTTACGAATACCCATTTATCCTCCTGAAAAATACACTTTTCAATTTTCCCTCATATTTATAAGAAACCCCGTTGAAATAACGGGGCATTTGGAACCTCAGACAAATCATATAATCAAAGCATGGGTTCTTTTGTCAAGATAAAATCTTATTTATGACCCCCAATCACCTATTTAATAAACACAAAATTTTTATTAATTTTCAATGGTTTAAGAATGTTTTTTAATGCGATAAATGAGCTTTTTAAAAAGCACCTGCTACTCTTTGGGGCTATCGCCTGCCTGCTTTTTCAGAAAAGGGGTAATCAAGTCCAGGGGGATAGGGAAAATGATGGTCGAGTTTCTCTCCGTGGCAATCTCGTTGAGGGTTTGCAAATACCGCAACTGAAGAGCGCCCTGCTCGGTAGAAATAATTCGCGCAGCATCGGAAAGGCGTTCCGCCGCCTGGAACTCGCCTTCGGCATGGATAATTTTCGAGCGCCTTTCGCGCTCTGCCTCCGCCTGGCGGGCCATGGCTCGTTGCATTTCCACCGGCAGATCGACATGCTTGATTTCGACATTGGAAACCTTCACCCCCCAGGGATCGGTCTGGCGGTCAAGAATCTCCTGCAGATGCTGGTTAATCTGGTCGCGATTTGAGAGGAGTTCGTCCAACTCGGACTGCCCGAGAACACTGCGAAGGGAGGTCTGTGCCAGCTGGCTGGTGGCATAGAGATAGTTCTCCACCTCGATCATGGCCTGATCCGGATTGACGACCCGGAAATAGAGGACGGCGTTGACCTTGACGGAGACATTGTCTTTGGTAATTACGTCCTGAGGAGGCACATCCATAGCCACGGTTCTCAAGCTGACCTTGACGAGCTTATCCACTACCGGGATGATCAGCCGCAACCCCGGTCCCTTGATGCCGGCGTAACGGCCGAGACGAAAAACCACGCCACGCTCATACTCAAGAATGATGCGAAAAGCACTGAAAAGCAACAGTGCCAAGAGAGAAATTCCTACAACCCAACCGACCAGACCAACTGGAATAATCATTATGAACCTCCTTGGTCAGAAAACCATTCCCCCTCTATCAAGGGACTGATTTCCAGTTCCATGTTTTTTTTAACCCGGACGACCCTGATTTTTTCGCCTTTTGCAACCGGGACATCGGATGTGGCGTTCCAATATTCGCCATGAACAAAGACTTTGCCGGACGGGTGAATTTCTGAAACAGCCACCCCTTCTTCGTCGACCATCCCCTCATTGCCGGAAAAAAATTGGCGCTGCTGGGTGCGAACCACCAGATATAAAACAAGGAGCAGAAAACCCGCCGTAACGGTGACCGTGCTGAAAATAACCCCCCTTGAAATTTGCAGATAGGGCTCAGATCCCTCCACCAGAATCAAAGAGCCCATGGTCATGGCCACCAGTCCGCCGACGCTCAGCATGCCGTAAGATACAATCTTAACCTCCAGAATGAAGAGCACAATAGCGAGCAGAATCAGAAGGACACCGACATAATTGACAGGCAACGTCTGAAAACCAAGAAAGGAAAGGAGCAACGCCAGAGCGCCGATCACCCCAGGAAAGACCACGCCCGGCTGAGATATCTCAAAGAAAATCCCCAGAATCCCGAGCATAAGAAGCATATAAGCGATATTGGGGTGGCTTATGGTATAAAGAATCTTCTGCCGCCAACTCATTTCACGAACCAGCAAAGACAGGCCTTCGGTTTGGAGAATGAGCCCTTTACCGTCCCGCAGATAGCGTTTTCCGTCCAATTGTTTTAGCAAAGCACTCTCATCATCAGCGATAAAATCAATAGCTTTCAACTCCAAGGCCTCGGCGGCCGGCGTGGAAATACTCTCCCGAACAATGCTCTCGGCCCACTCCACATTGCGGCCCCGCTGCTGGGCAATGCTGCGGGCGTAGGCAACGGCGTCCTTGACAACCTTTTGCATCATGGTGCTGTCCTTGTCCCCGGCACCACCACCAATCTGAACAGGGGTTGCCGCCCCGATATTGGTACCGGGCGCCATAACCGCAAAATCGGCTGCCAGGGTGATCAGGGCACCGGCGGAGGCAGCTCGAGCGCCAGAAGGATAAACGTACACGACAACCGGTATTCTGGAACCGAGAATACCCTGAATAATCTGACGCATGGACTGATCCAACCCTCCCGGGGTATCCAGCTCAATCAAAAAAGCTTTGTTTTGAGCCTGATTGGCCGCATTCAGTTCCTGGGTAATAAAATCGGCAACTACCGGGTTGATAACACCGGCTACGGAAAGAACCGGGATACTTTTTTCTCCTCCCCGAGCTGCTCCGGGCAACCCGCAAAAAACCCCTGAAAAAAACAGCAAAGAAAGGCTAACCAGTGAAAATAAAAATAACTTTTTCATTTAAAAAACATTACCCGAGAATTTCAACCCTGTCAATTAAGCTACCCTTTAAACCCGCCTTTTCAGATGGTGCTGCCAACCGAGAAAGCTGACCAGCCTAAGCGCTTTAACAAAAAATGCCGCAAGAAAAAAACCTTGCATAAAAATAAAATCGAATGTTATTCTATGTCAAATAAATGACGGTTTGTAATTATTCCAGCTTATCGGCATAATGCCTCGCATCGCTTATTCCAAGGGCCGAGTGAAACCATCCATGGGGCTTAGCTGCCGCCATCCGGGCGGCAGATGCCCTTTCCATGGGCGACACGAGTAGTTATGCTGAATAGTATCGACGGTTTATTGGTTGTTTTGCTGGGGGCCTGATGAAGAGCCAGTTTCAAATTCTAATTATTGAAGACGACACGGCTAGCCGCGAAGCTCTGTCCCTGCTCCTTTCCCGGGCCGGATATCAGGTCATGGGCGCGGAAAGCGGCGAGCTCGCTTATAAACTCATGGAAAAGAACCATTTCAACGCCGTTGTCACAGACCTATTCCTCCCCGGTGAAAACGGCATCGATATCCTTAAACGGGTAAAAAAAATCTCTCCTGACACCAACGTCATTCTCATCACCGGCAACGCCTCGGCCGAAACCGCGGTTGAAGCCATGAAGGAGGGTGCCTATGATTATATCAGCAAGCCGATTAATTTTGAAAAACTGAAAATCATCATAGCCAAAGCCCTTGAAAAGAGTCTCCTCGTCGCTGAAAACCACTACCTTCGCCAGCAACTGCAGGGCAAATATAAATTTGAAAATATGATTGGCCACAGCCTGGCCATGCAGGCCCTCTTCTCCCGCATGGAAAAGGTCGTCAACACAGATTCCACCATCCTGATTCAGGGAGATTCGGGAACCGGCAAGGAGCTGGTCGCCAAAGCTCTTCATTTCAACGGTCCGCGCAAAGAAAAAGCTTTCGTTGCCATAAATTGTGGCGCCATTCCGGCTGAACTGCTGGAAAGCGAACTGTTCGGACATGTCAAGGGTGCCTTCACCGGAGCGCTTGTGGATAAACCCGGCAAGTTTGAACTGGCCAATCAGGGCACTATATTTCTCGATGAAATAGGTACCATGCCCATCCATCTTCAGACCAAGCTACTCAGGGTTCTTCAAGAGCAGGAAGTTGAACGCGTTGGAGGGAGCAAAAAAATCAAACTCAACGTCAGGGTCATTTCAGCGACCAATGCAGACCTGGAAAACATGGTCATGAACGGTGGCTTTCGCGAGGATCTATTTTACCGCCTCAATGTCATTCCCATTAACATTCCACCTCTTCGGGACCGCAAGGAGGACATCGCTCTTCTAGCCCGGCATTTCCTCGCTAAAAATTGCCGTGAACTGAACATCCCCCTCATGTCCATTTCTTCCGAGGCTCTTCGTGCCATGGAAAACTATCATTGGCCGGGAAACGTCCGTGAAATGGAGAATGTCATTGAGCGCTCCGTCACCCTTTCGGAAGGAGACGTGATTGGGCTGGAAGACCTTCCCGTGCAGATTTCCAAATCAGCTGCCGCCATAGAAAACAATGGCTTCGACCTCCCAAAAATTTCTGCCCAGGGGATCGACCTAGAAGCATTTCTTGGTCAAATTGAAATGAACATGATTCAGGAAGCGCTGGAAATGTCTAATGGAGTCAAAGCGAGGGCGGCCTCTCTTTTGGGCATCAAAAGAACCACCCTGGTGGAGAAACTGAAACGCGCCCAGCCGCTGCAGGAAACCGGAGAGTCCCGGAAATCAAATTAAAACTCCGATTAGTACACGCCATCCCCGGCCTGAAGGACTCCCCCCAAAAAACATAAAAAGAGGTCAGCGAACACATGTCGCTGACCTCTTTTTTTTCGTTCAATTTTAAAAAGAGATTATATTTCCATGATATCCTTTTCTTTAGCCGCCACCAATTCATCCACCTTCTTGACGTAGGTGTCAGTCACGTCCTGAATTTCCTTCTCCCCTTTTTTCAGGTCGTCCTTGGAAAGATCCTTGTTCTTTTCCTTCTTTTTCAACTGATCGTTGCCATCGCGGCGAACATTGCGAAGACCGATTTTCGCTTCCTCGCCCATGCGTTTGGCCAGCTTGCTCATCTCCTTGCGGCGCTCCTCGGTCAAGGGCGGGATGACAAGACGGATGATCTGGCCGTCCGAATCCGGATTGAGACCGAGATCCGCCTTGAGAATTGCCTTCTCAATGTCAGGGATCAGTTTCTTCTCCCAAGGTTGAATGGTGATCAACCGCGCTTCCGGCACGGCCATGGTGCCAACTTGGCTGAGAGGCGTCGGGGTGCCGTAGTAATCGACGTTCACGTCATCCAAAAGGCTGGTTGAGGCCCGGCCGGTACGGACCTTCCCGAAATCCTTCTTGAGGGATTCGATGGTTTTATCCATAGCGGATTTACATTTCGATACGATATCATCAAACATTTTTTCACTCTCCTTTGACTATGGTGCCGATTTCCTCTCCCATAACCACCTTGTGAATATTCCCTCGTCGGGTCAGGTCGAAAACGATGATGGGAAGATTGTGATCCATGCACAGGGAGGTGGCCGTAGCATCCATTACCTGCAACCCGTTCTGAAGAACATCAAGGTAGGAAAGGCTTAAATATTTAACGGCATTTTTGTCCTTTGCGGGGTCGGCGCTGTAAACACCATCCACTTTGGTCGCCTTGAGGATAACTTCCGCCCCGATTTCCATGGCCCTCAGGCTCGCTGCCGTATCGGTAGTGAAAAAGGGATTTCCCGTGCCCGCAGCAAAGATCACCACGCGTCCTTTTTCCAGGTGGCGGACCGCCCGGCGACGGATATAAGGCTCGGCAATGGACTGCATGGCAATAGCAGACTGGACCCGGGTGACCACCCCAAGCTGCTCAAGGGCATCCTGCATGGCGAGGCTGTTCATAACTGTCGCCAGCATCCCCATATAATCCGCGCTGGCCCGCTCCATTCCTTTGGAGGAAGCCGCCACCCCCCGGAAAATGTTCCCGCCGCCGATTACCAGAGCCACCTGCACGGAAAGATCAATGACCTCTTTTATCTCCCCCGCAATACCGGAAATAATATCGGGATCAATACCATAGCCCAGTTTGCCGGCCAGGGCTTCGCCGCTGAGTTTCAAGAGAATTCTTTTATAGCGGGGTTGGGCTGGAGACATGGGCTTCGACCTCGTCAGTTATTTGGTGAGATCCGCTACTTCCTGGGCAAAATCATCAGATCTCTTTTCAATCCCTTCTCCAAGCTGGAAGCGGGCGAAGCGGTTCAGTTTCAACTCCTTGCCGACTTCTTTAGCTACGGCCTCCACCACTTTGTTCACCTTGCGGTCAGGATCAATGACGAAAGCCTGTTCGAGAAGACAGATTTCTCCAAAATATTTGTTGATCTGGCCATTGACGATCTTATCGATAATGTTTTCAGGCTTGCCGCTGGCCTTGGCCTTTTCGGCCATGATTTCTTTTTCCTTGTCAACCTCGGCAGACGGCACATCGTCACGACAGAGGTAGGAGGGGTTGGCAGCAGCAACGTGCATAGCCAACTGGTGAGCAAGCTCTTTTATTTTGTCGTTAATAACACCACCGGTTTCCAGTTCCAGAAGAACACCGATTTTCCCGCCCGCATGAATGTAGGAAGAGACCAGGCCATTGGCGTTTTCAAAAAGGGTAAAACGACGGATACTGATGTTTTCGCCGATAGTGGATATGGCATCGGTGGTCGCCTCGGCAACCGTTTTTCCACCCGGGAAGGCACTGTTTTTCAAGCCATCGAGATCGGCCGGCTTGGCATCCAGAACGGCCTGGGCGACGCCCTGACAGAAGGCCTGGAAATTTTCATTTTTGGCAACAAAGTCGGTTTCCGAATTGACTTCGAGAAGAACACCCCGATTTTCATCGCCGGCAGAAAGAACCGCACCCTCAGCTGCCACACGACCCGATTTCTTGGCCGCCGCGGACAGACCTTTCTTACGCAGAATTTCCACTGCCTTTTCCATATCGCCGGCAGCTTCAGTCAAAGCCTTTTTGCAATCCATCATACCTGCACCGGTTTTAGAACGCAGTGCCGCAACATTCGCCGCAGTTATATTTGCCACAGATTCCTCCTTAATATTAAAAACCGTTTATTCGATTATAATTGGTCTACACATGTTAAAAGCGGCCCAACAGGCCGCTTTTAAAGTTTCTTTTATTACTTTTCCTCGACCACTGGTTCTTCCGCAGCAGGAGCTTCGACTTCCACTTCGGCTTGTTCACCGGCCTCAGACTCGCCGCCTTCCTGATCCGTCCGCAGTTCCTCTTCACGGGCTTTGGCACCTTCGATACAGGCATCGGCCATGCGGGTGGCAAAAAGACGGATGGCACGAATGGCGTCGTCATTACCTGGAATGACATAATCAATCTCATCGGGATCACAGTTTGTGTCTACAACAGCCACGACCGGCACTCCAAGCTTGCGAGCCTCCCGCACACCAATCAGTTCTTTTTTAGGATCAACCACGAAAATGGCTCCAGGGGGCTTGGTCATGCCTTTGATGCCGCCCAGGTTTTTCTCCAGCTTGGCTTTTTCTCTTTCCAGCTGCAAAACTTCCTTTTTTGTCAACAGCTGGAAGGTGCCATCCTCGGCCATGGCTTCGATTTTTTTCAGACGGTCAATACTCTTTTTGATGGTGGAAAAGTTAGTCATCATGCCGCCCAGCCAACGACTGTTGACGTAAAACTGGCCCGCACGCTCGGCCTCTTCCTGAATGGAATCCTGGGCCTGCTTTTTGGTTCCGACAAACAGGACTTTGTCGCCGTTTTTTACGGTTTCGCGAAGAAAATCATAAGCGTTTTTAAAACAGCGCACGGTTTTCTGAAGGTCAATAATATAAATCCCGTTGCGCGCACCGAAAATATAGGGTTTCATTTTCGGGTTCCAACGCTTGGTCTGATGCCCGAAATGGACACCTGCTTCCAACAATTGCTTCATGCTGATCTGGGGCATTTTTAAACTCCTTTACTTGGTTGGTTGAATCGTCCGCCCCTGTCATTTCCCCTGAAAATCCGGGCCTGAGCAACCGGACACCCATCAGAAGGATCAAAGGGCGTGTGAACTTTCTTCGAATTGGATTCTATAACATGCAAACCCCACAATGGCAAGGGGAAATTGCTTTGAAACAGTGCCTGATCAACCCGTTACTACGGGAGAAGCATGGCGGTCAAAAGGATTGGTCCGCACCGCCAGCGAAAACAGGTAAGGATAGTTGACCCGCTGATAATCCATGTACTGAAGCCAGGCAGGAACCAGGCGTTCATAGACACGCTTAAAATCACCCCGCAAGTGATCGACATCGGTATCGGGGAGGGAAGTTTCCTTTTTTCTTCTTTCCAGTTCTTCGGTCAAATGAAACACCGCACGCAGAACATCGGTGAAAGCCTCATGCTCGTAAAGCATGGGATTTTCCATGAGCCTGAGAAGAAAATTTCTTTTTTCCAGGAAAAATTCCCGCAAAACCGGGAGATCCACATGGGTGGGGTTGACCTCGAAAGGTACGGATTCAAGAGCCTTGGCCGCCTTTTTGAAATTTTTCTTTTCCCAATCGGCATCGACTCGAAGCAAGGCCTGCTTACCTGCGACCTCTTCGTCATGGGAGGCCAACTCGGCCAGCAGGTCGGTGCCCATTTCCGAAAAAAAGGTACTGATGACCATGTTGAGTTTTTCCAGCCTGGCTTCCTGTGCCCGCACGTGAAGAAGTTTATTGAGGATCAGGGTTACCAAAAGAACGTTGATGGGAAGAAATCCCAGGGCATTAAAGATGTAAGCGTAGGTATCCGGAATTCTGCCCATGGTGAGGGTTTTGACCAGGAAAATCAGCACTGACGAACCAATCAGGAAAATTCCCAGTTTTGTTTCCCATTTCATACGCATAAATCAGATTTCTCCCCTTGATAAAAACATAATTGCCGCTGACCGCCTCACCCTGCCCACGCCAAGGACCACGTAAACTTATCCTTGAGGCTTAACTGCCGCCATTCGAGCTGGAGATGGCCTTTTCATAAGCAGCAGGAATCCATCGTGGTGAACAGCCACAAACCATCTCCATCTCATGAACAAACCAGACAGGAAAAAGACAGTTGATTCGCTGACGGTATCCATTTATATTACCCCAAATTAAGTATTCGGAAAGCTCCTGCCCCCGGAACCTCCTCTCAGAAGGTTTTGCATGGTTAGGTCTTGACTTAAAGAATGATTGATCGACAATATAAAGGATACAACATCGAAAGGGGGAACAAAGATGAAAATGGTTAAAATGCCGGATGGTACCGAGGTCGGTTTCGAAGGTGCCGAATGGTATATGAACGACGACATACGCGACGAATTGGTCATTGAACTTGGTGGCTGCGGCGAGCAGGAATTTCTCGACGAATATTGCAAAAGACACAAGGAAAGATTCAACGAAGAGTTTTCCCTCGAAGTCGCCAAAGAAAGGGAGCTTTCTGCATACGACGAAAGCTTGAAAGAAAAGGAAAAAGAGGCAGAAAACAAGGAATAATCGGGAAACGCTCTCCCGCCTTTTCTTTTGACAATTTCAATTTTGGACCCTGCAGGCCTGATTTTATCGGGCCTGTTCTTTTTTCCTGTAGAGACGGAACTGAGCCGTAAAGATAGCCAGGCCGGAAAGAAGCAAAAAAACCGCAGGCACCGCATCGCCAATACGATTATAAAGGGTGGCCCTGCTACCCAATCCGATTTCAGCACTCAAAGACAGGGTTTTAAAAATACCGGTTTGCGAAACAACCCGGCCTGAGGGGGCGATAAAAGCCGAAATTCCGGTATTGGCAGCCCGGGCAATCCAAACCCGGTTTTCCACAGCACGAAAAAGGGTCATGGAAAGATGCTGAAAAGGAGCCGACGAATGGCCGAACCAGGCATCGTTGGTAATATTGACCAGCAGGTCGCACCCCTTGCGCGTATAATTTCTTGCAATTTCAGGAAAAATCGCCTCAAAACAAATGAGGACGCCGGCTTTGCCTTTTTCGAAGGGGAGAGGCTTGATGGTGCCGGGTGAAAAATCCCCGATGCCGGCCACCATTTTTTCCAGAAAAGGGAAAAAGCGACCGAAGGGATTGTACTCGCCAAAGGGCACCAGATGAATCTTGTCGCTTCGGCCCAGTTCTTTCCCGGCTTTGGACATCAAAAAAGCACTGTTCAGGTAGCGGGCCCGGCGGTTGGATATCTCATACGCGGGGGCACCGAAAAGCAGTTCCGCGTCAATTTTCCCTGGAATGCCCCTAACCATGTCGCTGAGCTCCTCCCCCTCATTGAAATAGAAGGGGGCAGCGCTTTCCGGCCAGATGACCAGATCGGCGCGTTCCTTTGCCACAGCCTCTTCCGAAAGTCGCTGGTAACGCTCCAGCGTCGCTTTTTGATAGGCGGGGTCCCATTTGATGGACTGATCGATATTTCCCTGGACCACCACGGCATGAATACTCTTTTCCCTTACATCAGGAGACTGCTCCAGGCGATATATGCCGTAAAAAACATTGGCCGAAAAACACCCGATTAAAACAGCCACAACCAGCCCATCCTGCATCCGCAAAGAACGGTTTCGAATCACGGCGTAGAAATGGGCCAATCCGGCATTGACCAGGATAATCAAAAAGGTCAGGCTATAGACACCGAAAAGATCAGCCGACTGAATCATGAGCAGATGCCGGTACTGGGAATAGCCGAGGTTCACCCAAGGAAACCCGGAAAAAAGGAAAGAACGCAGATATTCGGCCGCCACCCACAAAAACGGCAGGGACAGCCAGTAAGGCAGGCCGAAAGCTTTTCGGAGACGCCACGCCGACCAGGTAGCGGCGCCGAAATAAAGGGCCAGGTAAACACACAGCATCAGGTAGGCGGCGAAGGAAAAAAACAGATTCATACCGCCATAGGTAGTCATAACGATATTAACCCAGTAAAGAGCGGCGGCGAAAAAGCAAAATCCGGTCCAGAAGCCTCCGGCAAAAGGTTTTTCATCAATAACGAGAAACAGGGGTATAAGGGCCAGCCAGGCACAAGCGGAAAAATCGAAACGGGGGAAAGAAAGGGCCAGCAAAAACCCGGAAAGGCAGGCCAAGATCAAAAACCGGTTGCCCCGAAATAAGTAATTTATTTTCATTCCACAGATTCTGCGTCGGAGGTTTCAGGCAGGTCGGTTTCAACCCTGACTTTTTGAATTTTCCGCGGATCGGCTACAACCACCCGCATTTTCAGGTTTTCGGCGACCACCTCCTCCCCCTCTTGGGGCACATGACCGAAAAGGTGAGAAACCCAGCCCGCCACAGTATCGAATTTTTCCTTGGTGATGGTAATGTCGAAATATTCTTCCAGCTCTTCGACGTTCAGACGGCCGTCCACTAATAGAACACCCTCGCTTTCCTCCACCATGCGGGGCTCGTCCAGATCGTCCTCATCGCTGACCTCGCCGACAATCTCTTCGATCAGATCGGCGAAGGTGACCATTCCCGAAGTCCCGCCATACTCATCGATGGCAATGGCAATATGGACCCGCTTGCGGCGGAACTCCTTAAGCAATTGCTCCAGGGTCATGGCCTCAGGGACGAAGAACGGCTTGCGCATGATATCCGAAAGATGCACCGTTGACTCATCGGAACTCCAGAAACGGAGGAGATCCTTGGCATGGACAATGCCGACGATTTCGTCGGCCGTATTGCGATAAACGGGGATTTTCGAATGCCCGGAACTGTTAATGGCTGACAGCAGTTCGTTAATGGAAGCGTCGATACTGCAACAATCCATCTCGGTGCGAGGGACCATGATCTCACGGACAATGGTATCCCCTAGCTCGAATATGGAGTGGAGCATTTCCCCCTCTTCCTCGTTAATTATTCCTTCTTTTTCCGAGGCATCGATAATTTCCTGGAGTTCTTCCTCACTCCGCGCCCTGCGCTTACCTAGCATGCCCCGCAACAAGATTTTCAGCAACCCGGGAGAATCAGCCCCTCGATCGTCGTCCAACAATAGCTCCTTTGATTAAAAGCGGTGTTAAGTGTTAAGTGTTAAGTGGTAAGTGTTAAGTGGTAAGTAAAAATCGTCACTTGCCGGGGTTTAAACTTAACACTTGAAACTTAACACTGTTTTTATGGATAAATCAGATACAAAACAATGGTCACCAGCACTCCGACAGCGGCACCCGCCATCACCTCCAGAGAAGAGTGAATCTTGAGCAAAACCCGGCTTTGGCCGACAATGAAAGCCAGAATATAACCGAGCACTGAAAGAGTTATGCTGGATTGAATAAATACCACGGAAGTGGCGATGGAAAAAGCCACCGCCGCATGGCCGCTCGGCATACCCCCCTTAAGAGGCATGCCGCTCTTGAACAGACTTTTCAACAATATAACCAGAATGGTTACGGTCAGGACGGAAAAAAGAGCAACCTCGCCGGGAGGCCGTCCAATGCCGCTGAAACCACCGCCGGTGCTTTGAAAAAGGTAGCGCGAAAGGGCCAGATAACCGATGACTACAGCACCAATACAGGCCACCAGAACCGCACCGGCAGCCACATCTTTGGCCTGCCTGGCCAAGGGGTGAAATTCCGGGGAAACCAGATCAACAATGACCTCGATAGCCGTATTGACCAGTTCCGCGAAAAAAACCAGGGCAATGGCCATGGCCAGGAAAATCAATTCCAGAGCCGAGACCCGAAAAGCCATGGCCGCCACTACCACTAAAACAGAAACAATGAAATGGTAACGAAGATTGCGCTGAGTTCGGGCCGCCCAGAGGATGCCCTCAATGGCGCAATTCAGACTTTCCAGCCAGTTGGATGGTCGTTTTACCACCGGCTACTCCCCGGAAAACTCCTTCTTGATCAAGGTGAAAAGCTCTGTCTCTTTGGCTTCCATGCGCCGGGTCTCTTCCTCACCGACATTTTCATGATTGTAACCGGTCAGGTGCAAAATACCGTGAATGAGTAGAAAATAAAGCTCACTCTCCAGAGATACTCCGCCTTCAGTCGCATCCCGAAAGGCCGTGTCAACGGAAATAACCACATCTCCAAGGAGGAAGGGGTTTAATCCTCCCCACTCCCCTTCCTGCATAGGGAAGGAAATAACGTTGGTGGCCCAGTCTCGTTCCAGATAACGAAGATTAAGCTCCCGGATTTCGACATCGTCCACCAGCACCACAGAAAGCAGCGCGTCAGGACATGCCAAGACGCTTAAGATCCTTTGCGCCACCTTCTCTAGTTTCGGCAGGTCGATCTTTCGGCTTGCCTGCCTGTTCTCGATCTGAACTGTCTCCATTTTTATTTTTTCCACCGTCCTTATCCCTGGAAACGGGCTCAGGGTAATCAATGCGCTGATGAAACATCCCCGTCATGATCAGGTTGAAACTCTTGGCGATAAGATGAAAATCCTTGAGGGTAAGCTCGCAGTTGTCCAACTGACCGTCAATAAAAATGTTGTTGATGATCTTCTGCACCATCCCTTTGATGCGGGCGGGGGTGGGGTCCGTGAGGGTACGGCTGGCTGCTTCCACAGCGTCCGCCAGCATGATCAGGGCAGCTTCCCGGGACTGGGGTTTAGGGCCGGGATAGCGATAATCCCGTTCGTCCACAAGAACATCGCCGCTATCTTTGCGGTTTTTCGCCTTTTCATAAAAATACTGGATCAGGGTCGTGCCGTGATGCTGACGGATGATGTCCTCAAGAGGTTCCCCCAGTTTGCATTCACGGGCCAGATCAACCCCGTCCTTGGCATGAGCCATCAAAATCAGAGCACTCATGGACGGATTTAACTTGTCGTGCTTATTTTCCTGCCGGCCAAGGTTTTCAATAAAATATAAAGGTTTACGGACCTTGCCGATGTCATGATAATAGGCTCCCACGCGGGCCAGCAAAGGATTGGCGCTGATCGCTTCGGCGGCAGCCTCCACCAGGTTGCCGACAACGATGGAGTGGTGATAAGTCCCTGGCGCCTGGATCATTAAGTCACGCAGCAGGGGGTTGTTCATATTTGCCAGTTCCAGGAGCTTGATGTTGGTGGTGTATTTAAACAAGGATTCGATCAGAGGGACGGTGCCGGTTACTATCACGGAACAGAGAAGCCCGCCGGCCACTGCCAAAGTCAACTGATAGATAAGCTGGATATCGAAACTTTTGGTCGTCATGAGGTAAAGACCAAGAACCATCAAAGCATTGAACAGGGACAGCCGCAGACCGGCCAGGTAGAGGGTCGAACGCGTCTCGCATTGACGGACGCCGTGGGCGCCAATGAGGCTGCCCACAAGAGCGTAAAAGGTAATAAACAGGTCATTACCAAACAGAGCTCCGAACAAAAGAGCTGAAATAATTGAAAAGATTAGAGCTATTTCCGAATTCAGGACAATTCGGACCAGCATAGCACCGGCGGCAAAGGGGAAAAGATAATAATATCCAGCCGCCTCAATATAGGGAAAAACGCTTCCCAAGGCATCTGCAACAAACATGGCGAGCCTAAAGAGAGGGAAAAGGCTGCCTAGAAGACAAACCAGGAAAAACAGATCCTTGTTGGTTGGGGCGTATTTCCGGATATTTTTCCTGGCAAAAAGGTGAAAGACCTGAAATAAAACGAAAATCGATAAAGCCAGGCCGACAACCATATAAAAAAGACTGAAATCCTCACTTTTTTCCTGAAAGGCGTTGAGCTTCTCCACCTGCCCGGAAGTTAATCGTTCCCCTTCGCGAACGATCATCTCCCCTTTTTTCACCTGGTAGAGAACCGGGTTGACAGCTTCTGCAGCCGCCTTTTTACGGGCTTCGGTTTCATTCTTGTTAAAAGTGAGATTCGGCCGCACAAGTTTTTCAACGACCGGCAGAAACGCCTTGGAAAAAGCCGGCGGGAATTCGCCTTCCTCCCCCAGCAGCTTTTCGATGCGCCCGGCGACATCTTCGAGACTGCTGACATTCTGCAGGCGCGTGACCTTCGCTTCCTGATCATTCTGGAGATTACGCAGGATGATGCCCTTTTCAGAATCGGCCTCAAAGAGCTGGAGATTGCCGACAACTTTGGTCTGGTAACCCAGGACAAACAATTTCTGAAAGGGCTCAAATCCTTTGCCGGCCGGCAGACTGTCCCGCAGATTCTTCAATTCCTCTTCGGAAAGGGGGATCTCCAAAACTTCCAGACTTTCGGCCGAGGCAGCGCTTCCCTCTTCTGGCGCAGATTTTTCCCGGTCCAGGATCAGGAGTGCCTCTTTTAACTTCAGAGCAATATTTTTTCCGACCTGCGGGTCGAAATCATAGAGAGGAAGAACCGCTCTCTCGGCTTCGAGACGTTTTTTGTCGGTGAGATTTTTTTCAGCCACCAGAAGATCGCGCGGCGCCTTGATATCCCGCGTGGCCACATCCCCCGGGGTATAATGTGAAGGGACCCCGCCCCCTTTGAAAACGGTAAAACTGGCCAGGCAAAGGGCCAGCAGAACCATAACCAGGTTGCGCTGACGATCTTCATTTAAAAGCCGGAAGAGTCGCTTCAGCCAGAGGGGTGAAGAGCGCCGGCTCTTTTCACTTTTGCGTTTTTTCCCGTTAGTCGCCATATCTATCCCGATGTCCCGGCCCTGCCATTGCAAGCTTTGTGCTGATATTTCTCATAAGCCTGAATAACACTCTGGACTATGGGATGTCTTACTACATCGATATCTGAAAAAGTAATAAAATGGATGCCCTCGACCCCTGCCAGAATACTTTTTGCTTCCACCAGGCCTGAAAGACGGTTGTCCGGCAAATCAATCTGGGTCAGATCGCCGGTTACAACCGCACGACTGCCAAAGCCCATGCGGGTCAGAAACATCATCATCTGTTCGTGGGTCGTGTTCTGGGCTTCATCCAGAATAACAAACGCATCATTCAGGGTTCTGCCACGCATAAAAGCCAACGGCGCCACTTCGATAATGCCTTTGTCTATCAACTCCTGGGCTTTTTCAAAAGCCATCATATCAAACAACGCATCATATAACGGCCGCAAGTAAGGATTAACCTTTTCCGCCAGATCTCCCGGAAGAAACCCCAGCTTCTCCCCTGCCTCAACGGCCGGTCGAACCAGCACAATGCGGCTGACCTCCTTTTTGAGCAGGAAAGATATCCCCATGGCCATAGCCAGATAGGTCTTTCCGGTACCTGCCGGACCGATACCGAAAACTATATCCTTGGAGCGAATAGAGTCAATATAGGATTTTTGAGCGAGGCTTTTCGGAGATATGACCTTGTTGCGGGTGGAAACAAAAATTTTATCCAGAAAAATGCTTTTCAGACAAACCCTTGAGTCAGCACTCAGTATCCTGATGGCATAGTCGATATCCGTAGGATAAAGGGAATACCCTTCCTTCAAAAGAACACAAAGTTCCTCAAAAAGACGACGGGTGATCGCCACCTGTGGTGGATCACCCTCGATATTCAGTGTCGTCCCGCGGCAGCCGATGCGAACATCAAGGCTCTTTTCGACCAGCTTCAGGAATTTGTTCTGATACCCAAACAGAAGGTTTGCCGTTTCCAGATTTTCAACGGAAAACTTCTCCCGGGAATGGGGTTGTTCCAAATTCGCCTCTTTTTCATGCCTGAATCCGCGAGTCGGAAGCTGGAAAAGTTAGCCCCCCAAGCTGAGCAACCATAATTCCAAGGCCCGAGGAAAATCCAAGGCTCCCCGATAATTTTTAAAAATGTTTAGCCAAGTCAATGGCTTCCCGATCGTTTGGCCGAAACTCACGTTATCAGGAGTCAAATAGAATAGAAGTCGAACATAGACTATTAGCACTCTCCCAAATGAAAATCAATCCCATTTCTTTTGTTGTGGAATTTCAAGGAGCTCTCCTTAAAAGATTCAAAGGTTTAATATTTATGTTATAGTAACATCAAAAATTGGCTGTGGTACTTTATTCATACCAAGAGGAGGAGATTATGAGCGAAATTACGGACATTTATGCACGGGAGATTCTCGATTCCCGGGGCAACCCCACGGTGGAGGTAGAGGTTTTCCTGGAAAGCGGGGAAATGGGGAGTGCAGCCGTCCCCAGCGGAGCTTCCACGGGGGAACGGGAAGCCCTTGAATTAAGGGATGGCGACAAATCCCGTTATCTCGGCAAAGGGGTCCTCAAGGCGGTGGATAACGTTAACAGCGTTATCGCCGAAAACCTGGTCGGCTGGGAAGTCACCGATCAGGCCGGCATTGATATGAAGCTCATCGAACTCGACGGCACCGAGACCAAATCGAACCTGGGCGCCAATGCCCTTCTGGGGGTTTCCCTGGCCTGCGCCAAAGCAGCAGCCGAGGAGTCCGGCCTGCCGCTTTTCCAGTATATCGGTGGGGCCAATGCCCGCGAACTGCCGGTACCGATGATGAATATTCTCAACGGCGGCTCTCACGCCGACAACAACGTCGACATCCAGGAATTCATGATCATGCCCGTCGGCGCCGAAAACTTTGCTGAAGCCCTGCGCATGGGAGCAGAGATCTTCCACACTCTGAAAAAGGTCCTCAAAGGCAAAGGCTATAATACCTCCGTCGGTGACGAAGGCGGCTTCGCCCCCAATCTCAATTCCAACGAAGAGGCTTTCCAGGTCATCATGGAAGCCATCGAAAAATCAGGCTACAAGGCGGGAGAAGACGTCCTGCTGGCCATGGACGCCGCTTCTTCGGAATTCTACAAAAACGGCAAATACGTCCTGGCTGCCGAAGCGAAACCGGAAAAAACGGCCAAGGAACTGGTCGACTTTTATGAAGACCTGGTCAACCGCTATCCCATCATCTCCATTGAAGACGGCATGGCTGAAAACGACTGGGATGGCTGGAAACTTATCACCGACCGCCTGGGAAAACGCATCCAGATTGTCGGCGACGATCTGTTTGTCACCAACACCAAGATTCTCAAGGAAGGGATTGAAAAAGGGATCGCCAATTCCATCCTCATCAAGGTCAACCAGATCGGCACCCTGACAGAGACCCTGGAAGCCATTGAAATGGCCACAAGAGCGGGCTATACGACGGTAATTTCCCACCGCAGCGGCGAAACCGAAGACACCACCATCGCCGACCTGGCCGTGGCCGCCAACGCCGGTCAAATCAAAACCGGCTCCCTCTGCCGCACCGACCGCATCTGCAAATACAACCAGCTCCTCCGCATCGAAGATATGCTCGGAGATACCGCCGTTTTCAACGGCAAAAATATCTTCTATAACTTGAAATAGAAATATTTATGAATAACAAAATAAAAGGCCTGCGCTTTTGCACAGGCCTTTTATTTTGGCAGCGTAATTATTGGTACATTTTTGCTGCTTTTTTCAAAGCGCGCAAGACCGGGGACGCGACCCCGGCTACTCAAACAAAAAAACCATATTCCAGAGCTAACTCTCCACCACCTGATAACACCCAGCCCCATAAGCCGCCCCTTTGCCGATATTCATCAGGGCTCCAATATCCAGAAAATAACTGAGTTTTTCCAGGCCATCTCCCTCCACCTCGATTTCATTCACAAAACCACCCAACTCTTTACGCCCCCCTGCAGCTTTGCAATCTTCCCAGACAAGGCGGTTGGTTTTCTCCCGCGCCTGCCCTGCAAGTTCAATGAGCTGCTTGAAGTCAATGTCCAACTCAAGATAACAAGAGTGATAAAGCATAGAGGTCACGCGCCTTAACACAAAAGGAAAGATCCGTGCAAAAGACGGTTGAAACAACGGCTTTCCCTGAGAGATAAGGCGGGCCGGAGTCAAAAATCTGAGACCGAGGGAGGTATCACGGTGGCCATGTTCCTCCAGCCAGGTGTTTACAGAATTGACGGCAGGCGTCAAGCGGTTGAAATGACTTCCTTCCGACCAGATCGAGAAACGATTGCCGGATAGATCCTCACTCTCCATCTCCATGAGCTCAAAATATCCCCGATCTCCTTTAAACCCGCTATTACCCATGCCCTGTAAAGTCTGGGCAAACTGGCCGATCTGCTGAATCCCCTTGCCCCAGAAGGTAGCACTGATCTCAAACAACCCACCTGCGGAAATTTTCAGAGGCAGATCATTGGAGGGCTGAAAAGCAAAAAACGGGCTCGGCTTCTGGAAGAGGCGGACAGCCACGGGATCGACGGGCAGAGGGGGTTCAAACAACTCCGCCGGACTTTGCCCCCCGCTGGAATCGATACAGCACTCCAGACGGGCCAGATGCCGACCGGCATTTCGCAGCCCCGTCCGCATGCACAGCATGCTCTCCAAGGAAAGGGAAAATTCCTCGGAAAACTCCAGGGTGAAATGAATTCGAGAAAACTCGACACCCTGCAATTTAGGGAAACACTGGTTCATGGCAATCCGAATGAAAAAAGGGCCGCCGTTCCCGACCGCCCTTTAAAAATAACTCATGATCCAGATTAAAATCAATCTTTCAATGATTTGAAATATTCACGGTTGAGTTTGGCAATAAATTTGACGCTGATTCCTTTAGGGCAGGCCGCCTCACACTCGTAGTGGTTACTGCAGTTTCCAAAACCCTCCTGAAGCATGGTTTCTGTCATCATACAAACCCTGGTGGCCGCCTCCGTCTGCCCCTGAGGAAGTTTGGCCAGGCTGGCCACCTTGGCACCCACAAAGAGCATGGCCGAACCATTGGGGCAGGCGGCGACGCATGCCCCACAGCCGATGCATTCAGCCGCATCCATAGAATAGTCGGCATCCTTTTTGGAAATCAGGATGGAATTTGCGTCGACAGGCGCTCCGGTGCTGACGGAAACATAGCCGCCGGACTGAATGACATGATCCAAAGCTGTCCGGTCCACCACCAGATCCCTGATAACGGGGAAGGCCCTGGCGCGGAAAGGCTCAATATAAATGCTGTCGCCGTCCTTGAATTTGCGCATGTGCAACTGGCAAACCGTGGTTCTCTCTTCCTTGCCGTGGGGGATGCCGTCGATGGCTAAAGAGCAGGTCCCGCAAATTCCCTCCCGGCAGTCATGGTCGAAAGCGATGGGCTCCTTGCCGCTTTTGATGAGATCCTGGTTGACGACGTCGAGCATCTCCAGAAAAGACATATCCTCATCGACACCCCTGGCCTCAATCTGCTCCAGTCCGCCCTTATCCTCCGGCCCCTTCTGGCGCCAAACATATAATGTCAAATCCATTATTTGTAACTCCTCACTGCCAGTTTGACGTTTTCGAACTCAAGGTTTTCCTTGTGCAGTTCGGGCTCCTTATTGTGTCCCTTATACTCCCAGGCTCCGACATAGGCAAACTTGTCATCGTGGCGCAGGGCTTCGCCGTCCGGCGTCTGATGTTCAACGCGGAAGTGGCCGCCGCAGGACTCGTCACGATGCAGAGCGTCACGGGCCAGAAGTTCGCCGAATTCGAGGAAATCGGCAACGCGAAGGGCCTTTTCCAGCTCCTGGTTGAAATCCTGGGAGTCGCCCGGCACGCGAACCTTTTCCCAGAACTCGCTGCGAATCTCGGGGATACGCTTGAGGGCATCCTTGAGGCTTTCCTCGCTTCGCGCCATGCCGACGTTTTCCCACATGATATGGCCAAGCTCCTGATGAAATTCGTCCACCGTCTTCTCCCCCTGAATGGAAAGAATCTGGGCAGCCTTCTGTTGAGCCGCAACCAAGCTGATCTTGAAGGCATCGTCCTCGACACTGACCTTGCCGGGGGTGGTCAGGGCAAGATAGTTGCCGATGGTATTGGGCAGGACGAAATAACCGTCGGCCAGCCCCTGCATCAAAGCGCTCGCACCGAGGCGGTTGGCGCCATGATCGGAGAAGTTAGCCTCGCCGATAACGAACAGACCCGGCAGGTTGCTCTGCAGGTTATAATCGACCCAGAGACCACCCATGGTGTAATGGGGCGCCGGATAAATGCGCATGGGAACGTCATACCCACTCTCGCCGGTGATACGCTCGTACATCTCGAAAAGATTGCCGTAACGGGCCTCAATGGTATCCCGGCCGAGACGTTTGATGGAATCGGCGAAATCGAGATAAACCCCGCGTCCGGTTACGCCGACCCCACGGCCCGCATCACAGGCCTCCTTGGCCGCTCGGGAAGCGATATCGCGAGGCGCCAGATTACCGTAGCTCGGATATTTTCGCTCCAGGTAATAATCCCTCTCATCTTCCGGAATATCCCTGACCGGGCGCTTATCGCCCTCTTGCTTGGGCGCCCAGATGCGGCCGTCGTTGCGCAGCGACTCCGACATCAGGGTCAACTTCGACTGATAGTGGCCGCTGGCCGGAATGCAGGTGGGATGAATCTGGGTGTAGCAGGGGTTGGCAAACAGCGCACCTTTTTTGTAGGCCCGGTACGCAGCGGTCACATTGCATCCCTTGGCGTTGGTCGACAGATAAAAGACGTTGGAATAGCCGCCCGTTGCCAGCACCACACAATCCGCCACATGGGGGCGGATCTCGCCGGTTATCATGTCCCGAACGATAATCCCCTTGGCCTCGCCGTCGACCACCACCAGATCAACCATTTCGGTACGGGAGTAAAGCTTGACCTTGCCGTCGTGTATCTGCCGCGACAGAGCCTGATAAGCACCCAGCAGGAGCTGCTGGCCGGTCTGCCCCCGGGCATAGAAGGTTCGCTGCACCAAGGCGCCGCCGAAGGAACGGGTGTCAAGATAGCCGGCATAGTCGCGCGCGAATGGAACCCCCTGGGCCACACACTGGTCGATAATGTTGCCGCTAAGCTGAGCCAGGCGGTAGACATTACCCTCGCGGGCACGGAAATCTCCCCCTTTGACGGTATCGTGGAAAAGGCGGAAGGTGCTGTCGCCGTCGTTGCGGTAATTCTTGGCCGCGTTGATACCTCCCTGGGCAGCAATACTGTGCGCCCGTCTGGGGCTGTCCTGGTAACAGAAGACGTCGACATTGAAGCCCAGTTCACCCAGAGACGCGGCTGCAGATGCTCCAGCCAGGCCGGTCCCGACGATAATGATGCGAAACTTTCTCTTGTTGGCCGGGTTGATCAGGCGGGAGTCGTGAATATGTTTTTCCCATTTCTGGTCGATCGGCCCGGAAGGAATT
>JAFGRU010000007.1 GCA_016934985.1 Deltaproteobacteria bacterium | reverse complement strand
TGGGGTAACAAACAAGGCAAAAACCCTGAAAAGCAAGGGCGGGGACGTGTTTATTCTATTGACAACTGACAGCCATATCAGCCTTTTTGGCTGTCCGGGCCATGGTTTGCCATGGTTCCCGGGTTAAAAGCCAGTCAGTGCGGCCTTTTTCAAATTCGCCGTGTAAATCGGAAGCAATATAGAGTTTCATTTCAATCCTTTTTTGCCCATCTTGAATTAACTTGCTATTACTCACTGATATAAAGTTAATTCAAAAACTCATCATTTTTGGGTTTCGCCAATCTCATTTTTTTCCTGGAAAACCTGCCCGGTTAACAGATCGGCGCAAGTCAGATAAAACCCGCACCCGCAGCCAGTGTCCAGGGCAACCCAGTATTCTGCGAAGAAGGGCTTTGTTTCCACGCGATGCCCGACAACTACCGTTTTAAGGGGCGCCCCATCTCCCCGGAATCGGCACATATAGGGATGCCACAGAAATGTGAACGGGTCGGTTTCGGCCAGGCGATCCTGACGGTCACAACCGGCATGGGCAAATATGTATTTGTCAGTTTCAAAATAGAGTTTTGTGTTAATCAGAAACCGCAGATGTTCTTCCGGGGGCGGCCGGTGGCCATAGCTCTCCAGGGTTGGAAAGCCCCCGTTATTTATCCAGACGGCCTCAACATATTTTGGGCCGCCCATTGATACCGCATATTCTTTCGACGTTCTGTATAAGGATTGCCAGTCCCAGGAATCCAGGGTTTCCCGGACCTTTGCAGGCCGGCCACGATAATGCCAGGCCTCCAACATCATCTGTTCATGATTTCCCCGCAAAAAGACCGTCTGGGGAAACCGACGGCCGAACTTGATAAGGTAATCGATTACCCCTTTACTGCTTGGCCCCTGGTCAATATAATCACCCAGAAAGATTACCTGGTCCTTTTTGGTCGGCTGCACTTGGTCGATGAGCCCTTCCAATGTCTGCAGGCAGCCGTGAATATCACCGATGGCCAGTAACCTCATTTTTTCCCTCGGCATTCGTTGCATAATGTTTTGATCCAGCCTCCAGTATCGGTTTGCGTCCCAGGGCGGCCGCATTGTTCGCAGATCCGCCCGGAAAAGTTTCCAGCGAAGTCGATAGCGCCCTCCAGGTATTCGATATCCTTCTCGCTTTCCCCCTCGTACCGGACATAAAAACATAGCTCGCCGAACTTTTCCTTGACCTGCTCCGCAACCACCTGGGAATAAGCGTTTTTATCCGTTTGGCTTTGCAGCCACCCGCACAGCTGGTCAATCAGGTCAAACCAGCCTTCGCCGGTGCAGATTCCCCAGCACATGCAGGTTTCGGTCATGGGCCGACTGCGATCTTTGAAGATCAAAGGATATTCCTCGTAGAGATGCCGGTCTTTCTTTTTCCAACCGCCCGGGGGTTTGAGGATATTCGAATTTACGGGCTGATCTTCAAAAATCTGTCCTTTGCGGCATTGCAGACAGAGCGTCGTAACATATCCCTTGACGGCCCACAGGCCGGTTTCCGCCCCCATGGCACCGCATAATTCGCAGATCCGGGCGGAGAGATGTTCGGCAAAATGGACTGCGCCCAGCAAATAGCTTTCCGGTCGATCAGACCTGTCGCCATCCTCAAATTTAGTGTAGAACCGCAAGACTCCGAATTTCTGCTTGACTTGGCTCGCAATGGCCTGGGGGTAACCGTTATGGTCATGATGGAATTGAAGAAAGCCGCACAGCTGGTCTATCAGATGATACCAGCCGTTTTCGACGCACAGGCCACAGTACAACAAAGATTGGCTTTGCGGTTTATCCTTGTTCCGGAAGATCAAAGGATAGTTTTCGAAAAGCTGTTCTTGCAGTTCTTTTTGCATTACTAAAACCCCTTTTGAATCGTTTGACTGGTTATCTAAACATCAATAACCAGATCGGCCAGAAAACCCTGTGCATCGGCTAACTCAAAGGAATAACCGTAACAGTTGCAGACGATCCGGGTTTCGCCAATTTTGTAATCCCAAACTTCGTGCATGTGTCCGTGAACCCATAAAGTCGCCCCGGAGGCCTCCACCAAGTCATCCAAATGCGAAGCATAAGCCGCTGAATTAACATCTTGCCAGTACGATTCATGGACTGACCGCAACGAGGGGGCATGGTGGGTCACGACCACAATCTTGCGGCCCCTAAAGGCCTCTAGCTGCTCCCGAAGCCACCTGACCGCTTCGGCGTGGATCTGGACTGTATCAGCCGGGCGAAGAGGGCGAAATCCGCCACCGGACGCAAAACGGATCTTCCGGTAATCGTTCATCCCGGCGCCAACGTCGATCAAGGTTTCCGGGTAATCATACAAACCGGCAAAAGGGCCACGCCGAAAAAGTCGCATGTCAGTCCAGAGGGTGGTTCCCAGAAAAACCACATCGCCGATCTCCACGGCGTTGTTTTCCAAAAAATAGATGTTGGGAAGCTCAGCGGCCTCTTTCCACATCTTTTCGAGGGCGTGCTGGTAAACACCGCCGTAGTAATCATGGTTACCCGCTACGTAAATAATTTGCCGGTCTGGGGGGAAAAGATCGGTCAGCTTACTGATCGACCGGCCCTTGGTGTAGAGATCCCCGGCAATGACTGTTACGTCTGCCTGAGTGTTATAGATGTCATCCAGAACTTTTTGGGCCTTGCCCAAAGACCCGCTCATCGAAAATTCCATGTGTAAATCTGCAAGAATCTGGAGTTTCATAATTACACCTTTTAGGTTAGCTATACTCACCTTTATCTAAAGCTGAGTATAATTTTTCTTCTCTCAAAAAGAGCCTTTAAAATATCACAAGAAAATATAAAATAATTTGTAAATTTAGTGGTTTGCACAGCATACTGTGCAAATGTAAAATAAAATTGAGGAACTTTCAGAGCGCTTTTAAAAAAAACAACCAGTCATGGGAAAATTTGCTTTCGAATGTGGTATCGACAGGATCTACATCTCTCTACTCGAAAGCGGTAAGCGTCAACCAGCCCTGAAAACAATTTTTGCTATCTATGAAGTAATAAACTCTGCACTTGGTCCCTTAGTTGTTCAGGAAATGAAATAGTCTTTTCCAGGGAAAAGTTCGACTCCGTTTTACCGGAATTTTTTTAACTGTTCGAAGCAAGATAAAATACTTTCAACCAAGCGGGTTGAAATTGCCCGCCTGGTCTTGGGGTTGGCTGAGAAAATCGGATAGATTTTGAGGCTACAAAAGGGGTGGGCAATTGGAATTGTATGTTGAGGTAGATGCAGGAAGTGGGGGCTGGACATTGGCAAAATTAGGGCCATGTATCCAAGATTTTGGAAAGGGAAACTGGCTTTTATCCATCTACCATATACCGGGATTGTATCCAGGCTTTAAAGAAGGAGCTAAAAAATCTCCATTCCTTGCCAACGTTACATAGGATTTTTTGGGAAGCTAGATTTTCGAGGGACTGCTTAACGACAGAGGCATTTTTTACACCAGCCGCATTAACGAATTTGGCCGCGGCTGGAGCCTCCCCTCCCACCAGAGCCAGTGCGTTGAGGACCTTAGCCTGGTTGGGTGTTAAACGGGACAGGATTATGTTGAAAGTTTCCTTCTGCCGGGCAAAGATCAGTCTAAGGGCTTTATGGAAAGTTTCCGTTGTAATAGCTTCTCCTGGAGAAGAAACAGCCCAAAGATTTTCGCAAAATTGTTGGATATCGCCCGGGACATTGTCTGCAATTTTAAAAACTTTTTTCAAGTCGTCCTTTTGAATCTTCCGGTCACCACTTTCAAATCGTTTGAGTAAAAAAGGCGCAAACTCTTCAAAGGAAAGGGGCGGTAGCGTCATTTGAATTGCCGATTTAAAGAAAGGGGCGTCTGGCGACATGAAAATTTCGTCCATCTTGCTTCTGATGCTCCCGACAAAAATGTAAGGAATATCTGAATGATATTGAACCCGACCTCGGAGTTGTGCGATGGCCCTTTTGGAATCTTTTATTTGCAGAATATCCTGAAATTCGTCGAAGATAACGACCATTGGTTTTTGTTTATGAAGGGCTTCTATAAGGTCCATAATTTCATTGATCGGATCCGTACTCAAGGGTTCCCTAGCATTGAAGGTGAGCGTTAGCGAGCCCGTAAAGTCCGCTCCCAGTTGCGGTCGGAGATGAGCAAACCTAGTTACTCGTTCAGTTAAAGAATCTTCTCCTTCCAGGGATATAATGCTTCGTACCGCCCTTTGGTAAAGCTCTTCCTGGGTTTTTATTCCCAAAAGGTCCAGAAAAAGTGTCCGGAAATTTTTTTGATTTCGGAAAACCTCATGAATTAATGATGTTTTTCCAACTCGACGCTCTCCATTGAGGACGACCCTTTGCCCGGATAAAATCATTTCCCTCAATTCGGCAAGGAGTTGTTTTCTTCCGCAAAAATTGGGACCGGAGACAACTTCACCATACTGAAAAGGGACCATTTAAAAAGCTCCTAAAACTATTTAATGATTATGTAAAAAATATTATATTAATTATATAATATAAAAAATATAGTGTTTCTTCAATAGTCCCTGCCCATCGGGTAAAAAAATGGCCAACCTAAAAATATGGGTTGGCTGTCTTATTGACCAGGGTTTGTAAGAACCCGGCCATCACCTCAGATTTCAACCTACCAAAACAATCTGAACCAACTTTTAAGACGATCAAATCATAAG
>JAFGRU010000079.1 GCA_016934985.1 Deltaproteobacteria bacterium | reverse complement strand
GACGATGGAAAAAGCATAAAGTGAAAGACCAGGGCTCGACGTTTGGCGAACGCTGCCGGGGAAAACGAGCAAAAAATTCAAAATAGATCAGCTTGGCGAGATTCTCTCAAGGATTGAACCGGTCAAGTCCGACAGACTCCTAGTACTGGCAGAAACTATCGAAAACTTTTTTGACGAGATCAAGTTATATCGAAGCGGTCAAGGTTCATTACCTTGTCCCAGACCGCGATAAAGTCGTGAAGGAACTTCTCCTGAGAGTCCTGACAACCATAGACTTCCGCCGAGGCTCGAAGCTGGGAGTTTGAACCAAAGATGAGGTCGACACGGGTGCCGGTCCACTTGAGTTCTCCCGACATGCGATCACGACCCTCGAAAACGTCATCGTCTTCGGAGGTTGGCTTCCATGTCGTGCGCATGTCGAGCAGGTTGACGAAGAAGTCATTGGTGAGCGCCCCAGGCCGTTTGGTGAAAACGCCGTGCCGGGACTGTCCGAAGTTGGTATTCAAGACACGCAGACCGCCAACCAGAACCGTCATCTCAGGAGCGGTCAGCGTCAGCAACTGTGCGCGGTCAACCAGCAGTTCCTCCGCCGATACGCTGTATTTGGTTTTGAGGTAGTTGCGGAAGCCGTCCGCAGCCGGTTCGAGTACGGCAAATGATGCCACGTCTGTTTGCTCCTGGGATGCATCGGTGCGTCCCGGCGTGAAGGGGACGGTTATATCGTGGCCGGCATTCTTGGCAGCCTGTTCGACGGCTGCGCATCCACCCAGGACAATTGTGTCGGCCAGCGAAATCCTCTTCCCCCCTGACTGGGTGCTGTTGAACTCCTTTTGGATTCCCTCAAGGGTTTGGAGTATTCTCTTAAGTTGGGCCGGCTGGTTTACTTCCCAATCCTTTTGCGGCGCGAGCCGGATGCGCGCCCCGTTGGCACCGCCGCGCATGTCAGAGCCCCGGAATGTGGAGGCAGATGCCCAGGCGGTTGAGACCAGTTCCGAGACTGGCAGGCCCGAGGCCAGGATCTTGGTCTTGAGGGCGGCGATGTCCTGGGCCTCGATCAGTTTATGATCGACCGCGGGTACAGGGTCTTGCCAGATAAGTTCTTCTGCGGGGACCTCCGGGCCGAGATAGCGTGAGCGGGGGCCCATGTCGCGGTGGGTCAGCTTGAACCAGGCGCGGGCGAAGGCGTCGGCGAATTTTTCAGGATTCTCAAGGTAGTTTCGCGCTATCGGTTCGTAGATCGGGTCGAATCGCAGCGAAAGGTCTGCGGTGGTCATCATCGGCCGGTGCTTCTTTGCCGGGTCGTGGGCGTCAACGATCATGTCCTCCTCATCCACGTCCTTGGCCAGCCACTGATTCGCACCGGCAGGGCTTTTGACCAGTTCATATTCGTATTTGAACAGCACCTTCAGATAGCCCATGTCAAATTTGGTCGGGTTCGGCTTCCATGCGCCTTCGATGCCGCTGCTGATCGTATCGCCGCCGTTACCGCTGCCGAAACTGCTTTTCCAGCCGAGTCCCTGTTCCTCGATGCCGGCAGCCTCAGGTTCCGGACCGACCAGTGCCGCATCACCGGCGCCATGGCACTTGCCGAAGGTGTGCCCCCCGGCGACCAGCGCGACGGTCTCTTCGTCGTTCATTGCCATGCGGGCGAAGGTCTCTCTAACGTCATGACCCGATGCCACCGGATCCGGATTGCCGTCAGGGCCTTCCGGGTTCACATAGATCAGGCCCATCTGCACGGCCGCCAGAGGGTTATCGAGATCGCGGTCACCGCTGTAACGGCTCTTGGGTTTGTCGCTCGTAGCCAGCCATTCCTCTTCGGCGCCCCAGTAGACGTCCTCCTCCGGCTCCCAAATATCTTCTCGGCCACCGGCGAAGCCGAAGGTCTTGAAACCCATGGACTCTAGTGCGCAGTTTCCTGTGAGGATCATCAGGTCGGCCCAGGAGATTTTCCTGCCGTATTTTTGCTTGATCGGCCAGAGCAGTCGGCGAGCCTTGTCAAGGTTCACGTTGTCGGGCCAGCTGTTGAGGGGCGCCAGGCGCTGGTTTCCCGACCCTGCACCTCCGCGGCCGTCGCCCATGCGGTAGGTGCCTGCGCTGTGCCATGCCATGCGGATGAAAAGCCCACCATAGTGACCGTAATCCGCCGGCCACCAGTCCTGCGAGTCGGTCATCAGGGCAAAAAGGTCCTTCTTTACAGCCTCCAGGTCGAGTTTCTTGAATTCTTCGGCGTAGTTGAACGCCTTGCCCATCGGATTGCTCTTATGCGAGTGCTGATGAAGAATTTTAAGGTTCAACTGGTTCGGCCACCAGTCCCGGTTTGACGTGCCACCACCGGAAATGGGCTTGCTTGTCCTGCCCGTAACCGGGCACTTGCTGTTTTCACTCATGATATCTCCTCCGTTTGTCGTGTGAACTATTGAAAACTAATGAATATTGATGTTTTGCTTCACAGCCAGGTAATGGCGCCTTTGGTCTCGACTACGCCCTCAGGATTGAGTTCATCATCGAAATTAGACAGCTTCTTAATGTCCTGAAAATTCCACCTCAACTTTGGGCCGGAAAGGCTTGCAGTCATGAAATTGATGACATTGACGATAGGGCACAGAAATAATTGGTTAAGGTTTTATCAGGGGCCATGTTTTCCCTCGCGCCTTGGCCTGGATTTGATGGCTGGAAGGGCAACAATATTCGAAAATTATAGCAGTTATTTTAAGCTATAAATTGAAAGGGCTGATAGTTTTCAGCCAATAAAAAATATTATATAAGATAAATTCCTAAAATAAAGAAAAAATTTTTTGCCCTGAAGAAGTTACTTCAATAAATTAACAAATCTTCTGATGCCTCACTATTATCCCTTTTTTTCTGAACATTTGTGGCATAAGCCATGAAGAATGGCTTTTTTTTCTTTGATATGGCCCCAATTGGATAATTCCTTGGGCAAGGGGTAATCGTCGAAAGCCTGCCAATCAAAATCGATTATTTCATGGCAGTTGTCGCAGATAAGATGATGATGGTGTTCGTTGTTGAATTCGTATCGGGCCTGACTTTCAACAGTTTGGACCTTGGAGATCAGGCCCTGTTTTTCGAGGGTGCTGAGAGTACGGTAAACCGTATCGATGGAAAGGGTCGGGAGTTTCTTTTTTAACCTGCTGTAAATTATTTCAGCCGAGGGATGATCGTCGGCCTTTGCAAGTTCCTTGAATACTTCCGTTCGCTGGTGGGTAATTTTCAGGCCTGCACTTTTACAGGCCTGCTCGAATACCTGTAAATGATCAGAAGGTTCTTTGGTGTGATTCGGGTATCTCATAAACAATAATCCCCCGTTGCTGAAATAAGTCGGGAGTGAATCTTAAATTTCGGATAACAGAAAACCTGAAATGGATGGCAGGAAAAATCCCTCCAAATCGATGGTCGAAGGGAAAGGGATTGGCTCCTAACCCAACTCGCAGACGGTTTGATAGACATTTTGAGCATGGCCGTCAACCTTAACGTTGGTCCAGCTTTTTTCAATTTTCCCTTCAGGATTAATAACAAAGGTACTGCGCACAACGCCCATATTTTCCCGACCACACATCTTTTTCAACTGCCAGACTCCGTAAGCCTCGCATAGGGCATGATCGGGGTCGCTGAGAAGGCCAACCTTCAAATTGTGTTTTTCTGCAAAACGCTGGTGCGATTTTTCCGAGTCAGGGCTAACACCCAGGACAACGGCATTTTTTTCTTTGAAATCCTCGAGCAATTGTGAAAAAGCAACGGCTTCCTTTGTGCAGCCGGAGGTGTTGTCCTTAGGATAAAAATAGAGTACGACCCATTGCCCGGCAAATTGTTTCAAAGTTGTTTTCTTTCCATCTTTATTGGCGATTTCAAAATCGGGTGCCTGTTGGCCAGCTTCAAGAATAGCCATTTATTCCTCCTCCAGAAAAGTAAATCAAAATATCATCAGGCTAAAAATCCGAGTCATTGTCTTTCAAAACGTTTGAAAATGTCTCCCTGGTGCCAGAGAACTCCCTGGTCCCCTTCGGCAATGAGGCCGTAGTCGCTTTCCCGGACTCGAAATTCCCGCCTTTCATTTGTGGCAATAAACTGGAAAGTAACGTGATAACTGCTCAAGGCACTATTTACGCGCTCATTGTCAGCATCACGTGTTTTGACTTTATAACGCTTGGAAATGGCAATAGCCTCCGAAGCGGTCTCCGGTAGGGAGCTGTCTCTTTTCCATTTGGCAAAACCTTTTAAAAGCATTACCAGGATTAAAATGCCGAAAACAATGATAAGACCGAGGACTACTTTATCCATTTGTCATCCTTTAGCAGGGGTCAGAAAAGCTATTAAAAACACCAAAACTGATGAGGAATTATTTTTGAGCTGATTTGGTTATCCATAAACTCTTATTACAAAATAACATTCTTTCAAAGAGGCAAACAAGTTCATTTACTGTCAAGGGTTAAATGACGCCGTGTTGTTTCCCCACCTCGGTAAAAGCTTTCAGGCAACGGTCGAGTTGTTCCTGGGTGTGAACCGCCGAAACCTGAACCCGAATGCGAGCCTGATCGAGGGGCACCACAGGATAACTGAAGGCGACAACGTAAATGCCCTTTTTAAGTAAATCCTCAGCCATGACTTTTGCCAGGCGGGCATCATAGAGCATTATGGGTATAATCGGGTGTATGCCGGGTTTTATGTCAAATCCGGCACCACTTATTTTTTCTCTGAAATAGGTGGCGTTTGCCCGAAGCCGGTCTCTAAGCTGAGGTTCTTTGTCAAGTAGATCCAAAACCTCGAGGCAGGTATAAACGACAACCGGGGCGACGGAATTGGAAAAAAGGTAGGGCCGGGACTTTTGGCGGAGAAGGGCAACAATCTCTTTGCCACTGGCGGTAAAACCGCCGGAGGCCCCTCCTAAAGCCTTACCCAGGGTACTGGTGATGATATCGACGCGTGACATAACGTTACAATGTTCCAGGGTGCCCCTGCCGGTCCGGCCGAAAAAACCGGTGGCATGGCTGTCGTCAACCATGACCATGGCCTTGTATTTTTCTGCCAGGTCACAGATGGCAGAAAGTTGCGCAACATCGCCGTCCATGCTGAAAACTCCGTCAGTGGCAATCAAGCGCATTTTGGCAGCGCGCGATTGTCTGAGGCGGGCTTCAAGTTCGGCCATGTCGCTATGGGCATAGACCAGGCGCGTAGCTTTGCAGAGACGGATGCCGTCTATGATGCTGGCATGATTGAGGGCATCACTAATGACTACGCAATCTGCATCAAGAAGGGTTTCGAACAGGCCGCCGTTTGCATCAAAACAGGATGAATAGAGGATGGCATCCTCTGTGCCGAGAAAAGCTGCAATCCTTTGTTCCAGGCGCCGATGGATATCCTGGGTTCCGCAGATAAAACGGACGGAAGAAAGGCCAAAACCATACTTTTTTAGGGCTTCCCTGGCGGCTTCAATAAGTTGAGGGTTATTGGCGAGGCCCAGGTAATTGTTTGAACAAAAGTTAAGCACTTCCCGGCCGTCCTGAAGGCGGATGACGGCATCCTGTGGCGAGGTTAAAATCCGTTCTTCTTTCAGGAGGCCTGCATGGGAAATTTCCTGGAGCGTTGCCTGAAAAATGGTTTCAGGATCTTTCTGCATGGTTTTTCCCTCCGGAGGATGTCATCTTATGGCCGAGTTTTTCCAGCATGTCATCAACAATGGCCGAAAGTTCATATTGGGGGCGCCAGCTCCAATCGTTGCGGGCCTGGCTGTCGTCAATTTCACAAGGCCAGGATGCGGCAATTTTTTCCCGGAAGTCCGGTACGTAGCTGCATTTAAAAGAAGGGAGCCGTTTGTGGATTTCCGCAACGAGTTGGCTGGCAGTGAAGCTGGTCCCGGTGATGTTGTATGCCGTTCTGACCCTGATGTTTTCCGGGGGTGCGCTCATCAGGTTGAGGATGGATTGGATGGCATCGGGCATATACATCATGGGCAGGCAGGTTGTGGGTTTGACAAAACATTGATAGAAGCCCTTTTCCAATGCTTCATAAAAGATTTCCACGGCATAGTCGGTTGTGCCTCCACCAGGATGTGCCCGGTAACTGATGAGACCGGGAAATCGAAGACTGCGTACATCGACTCCAAAGTGGTCAGCATAGTACCGGCAAAGAAGCTCGCCGGCAACTTTGGTTACCCCGTACATGGTGGTCGGATCGAGAATAGTCTCCTGGGGGGTGTTGTGTTTAGGTGTATGGGGTCCGAATACGGCGATTGAACTGGGCCAGAAAACCTTACAACCTTTTTCCTGTGCCGTATCAAGTATGTTTGTCAGCCCATCGATATTGACCTGCCAGCAGGAGGATGGGTCTTCCTCGCCGCGAGCGGAGAGGATGCCTGCCAGATGAAAAACCTTGGTAATGGAATAGCTGTCGAAAAAGTCGCTGACGGCCACTTTGTCGGTGACGTCGAGAAGAGTGAAATTATGAAAATAAGGTTGAGAGACTTTCGGTTTTCTGATTCCGGTCGGAATGACCTCGTTCTGACCGTAACGCTCTAAGAGAGCAGGAACAAGGTCATTGCCGATTTGTCCTTTGGCCCCGGTAACAAGTATCATGACAACCCCGTAACAGGAATGATAACCATATAAAAAATTTTCTTATTATTAATTCTAGCATATTCGAAAGAGTGTCCTAGAAAGTTGGAAAAAATAGAAAAGGTCCCTTTATAAAAACGGGAACTTACAGCGGATCGCCCAGTGTCGAAAAAGCCCGAAGGGCTTCTTCGGCCAGAAGGTCCGGGCGGTCCTGGTATCGTGGCGAATGATGAAAGGTGACAAAACGGGCGCACCGGGCAAGCCGGGCGATTGTCCCCGCGATGTGGGCGGTGAGGTGGTTCCTTTCCAGGGCCTTATCAAGATCCTGGTGAGAAAAAACCGCCTCAATGGCAAGAAAGTGTGAGTTTTCGATAAAGGGCATAATGCGGTCGATATTCTCCCTGGTAGGTGAAACGTCAGTGATATAGCTGATTTTCATGCCCCTTTCAGTATGGGCGATCTGGTTAAAGAGGTCGTTGAGGGTCAGCTCTTTCTCTTGACCATTTTTAAAAGGCACCCTAAGGGGTGTCTGCTGATCAACACCAATCCGGATCTGGTCTTTGAAGTGGCTCAGCCAGGGGCCGGGGCTGTAGCCATATTTTTCAAGAGCGTCTTTGTGAATGGCGATGTGAAGAGGTTCTTCCAGGGAGAAGGCCAGGGAGGTGATATCGCCATGACTGAGGGGGAGGGCGCGCACCTGGCAATGGGGAAGCCTGAGGAGGATATGGTCGGGGCATGGGCGTTCTTCTTCTTTTTCCAGGCAAAAGGAGCGCCTGCCGGCAAATTCGCAGCTGCGAATTTTACCCTGGTCTAATTCATTGACACATAACCGGACCGGGTAGTCACGAATCAGATTCCAGGTATAGCCACTTAAATGGCCGTTGATTCTGGCTATAGTGCCTGCCGGGCCGTAGATCCGAAGAGGTGTTTCGCGGTAAAGAAAAAAGCGTAGCAGGGCGGCGAACCCGATCATATGGTCGATATGGGCGTGAGAGATGAAAAGGGCCTGAATCTTTATCGCTTCCCTGGGTGTCAGGGAATGGATATCCCCACAGTCAAAGAGATAGGCACACCCCCGATGGGCGAGGCGGACGTAAAGAGCCGGATCCCCCCAGGGGCCGTTCAATAATTCAGGGTAAAACACAGATCTCAAAAGGTCACTCCCAAAGCTTCATCCAGAATTTGAATAAACATGGCTATGAAAAAAACAAAGCCCCGTCCTCCGGAGCTTTGTTTTTTAATATTATTCAGTTTATCGGACAAGGACTCGTATCCCCGATTCCAAGAGCCCCATGGATGGGCGACACGAGTCCTTGTGCTGAATAGCACCGATTTTTTTGGGGTTTTTAATTGGCCTTGATGGTTGTATAGGATAGATAACTCCCTCTTTGAACCAGGAGGCGCACAATCTGGTCTTTTTTAATCTGCTTTGTTGCTTCTAAAAAGGTTCCCAGGTCGGGCGTTTCGGTGTTGTTGATTTCCAGGATCAGGTCTCCAGGGCGCAGGTTAGCGGAGGCCCCAGGACCCGCAGGATCGACTCGGGTGATCAGTACACCCTGGTTGTTTTTTAAGGCATAACGTTGAATGGTTTCGGGTGTGACTTCCAGGAGAGACAGGCCAAATTTTTTCTCCGGATCGCCGCTGGCGACCACCTGGGCTTTTTCTTCATCAAGCTCTCCAAGCTTGACGCTGAAGGTTTTTTCAACCCCATCGCGGAAGACGGTCAGTTTAACACTTTCTCCCACTTTGGAGGCGGCGACAAGTCGAGGAAGGTCGCTCAGAGTCTTGATTTTTTGATCTTTAAAAGAAAGGATGATGTCCCCTCTTTTTATCCCGGCATTAGCCGCAGGTGAACCCGGAGCCACCTCGGATACCAGGGCCCCTTCAGCTTCTTCGAGGCCGAAAGATTTGCCAAGATCCTCGGATACTTCCTGAACCGTGACCCCCAGCCAGCCACGTGTAACCTTGCCTTTTTCACGCAACTGGGGAACGATATTTTTTGCTGCATTGATGGGAATGGCAAACCCAATACCCTGTCCACCCTGAACAATGGCGGTATTTATACCAATGACCTCACCGTTAATATTAAAAAGAGGCCCTCCAGAGTTGCCAGGGTTAATGGAAGCATCGGTCTGGATAAAATCATCGTAAGGTCCGGCGCCGATTACCCTCCCTTTGGCGGAAACGATACCGACGGTGACCGTTTGTTCCAGTCCGAAGGGATTGCCGATAGCAATGACCCACTCGCCGATGCGGAGGGATTCACTGTCGCCGAGCTTGGCGACGGGCAGTTCTTCGTCACCGACATCAATTTTCAGCAAAGCCAGATCGAGCTTCGGGTCGAGACCTTGAACCTTACCTTTAAAAATGCGGCCATCGGCAAGGCGTACCTTGATCTCATCGGCATTGTCGACAACATGATCGTTGGTCAGAATCAGGCCATCTTCAGAAATGATGAAGCCAGAGCCGAGGGATCGCTCCCGGCGGGGTGTGTTCGGAATACCTTCAAAGAAACGTTCAAAGAATTCATTAAAAAGATCATCATGAGGTCCCGGTAAATTTGGTCTCTGGCGCTGAACGGTCTTGGATGTCCGGATATTGACGACCGAGGGTTTTATTTTTGTGGACAGCTCGGCAAAATTCGGAAAGTCGGCGGCAAGTGCCGTGTGAATGAGAAAAAGAGAATTGAAAACCAGGGCAAAGTAAAAAAACAGGGTTGGTTGTCTTTTCATGAATACCTCCATAAATTGAAACTTTCCCTAATTCTCTAATTACTGCACCCTGGTTTGTCAATGATGAGGCCTGAAAAATATTTAGGGTATGCAGGAAAAGCGCAGGGCTTTGGCGCCTTTTAAATAAAAATATTATAGCGAGGCTTTGACCTCCGCCACGCAGGCATCGAGAGCTTTACTGAGGTGTTTAATTGCCTCCTCTCGGCTTAGCTTGGTCCGGTAGTGAAGCATCTTTTCAGCTTTTTGAGTGCTGAAATTCCAATCGTCAGTCAAAAAACTGCTGCCCTTCCACTCTTCCTTGGGGATAGCAATAACCTGGGCCTCGGGATTTGCCTTGGCGACAATGAGTTCGGCAAGCTCTTTCCAGGTCAGGTAAACAGTGGCGAGGTTGAAAAGTTCGCCCTTGGGTTGGGCTGAGATAATCCCCTTAAGGCCGGTGACGAAATCGTCAAGTTGAAGAAAACTGCCACCTGAATCTGCAGGCACCTCAATAGCGCCTTTCTGGATGGCGTCCTTGACCATGCCGCGGATGTGCTTGCCGCCGATTTCGTCGCCATAGGCATACCAGATCATGACGCTGTTGGCGGCGATATCGTGTTTTTCCGCGTATATTTTTGTCAATTCCTCAGTGATCAACTTGGCCAGGGCATAGGGCGGTTTGCGAGCTTTCTCTACGATATGCGGATGTGTTTCGTCCACGGGGCTGGTCAGGGGCTTGCCGTAGGCAACGGCAGTTGTAGCATTGATGATATGTTTGGTGCCGTTTTCAACTGCGGCATCAAGGAGGTTCCTGTAGCCTTTGACATCGATATCAAGAAGATCGTTGAGGTCACCGGAAAAACTCCATGCCAGGTGAATGAGGGCTTCGACCCCTTCCATTGCCCGGGCGACCAGGTCTTTATCCGTTATTTCTCCTGCAAAGGTTTTTACCGGAAGGCCGGCGAACTGCTTAAGTCCTTCGGCATTTTTATCCAGCACGCGAACCTCGTGGCCTTTATCTGAAAAAACCTGAACCACGCGTGGTCCCATATTACCGCAACCGCCTGTAACCAATATTCTCATGGGGTCCTCCTTAAAAATTAAACTCTCCCTAATGAAAGAATAGGAGAAAAATTTTGAAGCTGTCAAGATCAATTAAAATAAATATTACCTTTTGAAGGACAATTTTAAAGACCACAACGTTGAAGATTAGGGCGGGATAAGAGTTTTTGGGCATAAATATGGGTGAGGAAGGTTGCGATATTAAAGGTCCCGTTGCACAAAGCCTTTAAGTAAAAGTTTTTGTCGTATCCAGTAAAGAATAATCAAGCCGTCTTAATGGCTTGGAGGCAGATTTCAATGAGGGCGCCTTTGGGCAGGGCGGCCGCTTCAATGGCGGCTCGGGCAGGAGGGGCGGCAGAAAAATATTGGGCGTAGATGGCATTCATTTCGGCAAAATGGCTCATGTCGGTGAGAAAGACCTGGACAAAGACCACCTCTTCGAAACTGTAACCTGACGCAAGAAGAATGGCCTCCAGGTTTGTGAAAACCTGGCGCGTCTGGCTTTTGATGTCACCAGCAACAAAAGTCCCGGAGGCCGGGTCAATGGCAATCTGCCCGGAAACAAAAAGATGGTTGCCTGCCAGGATAGCCTGGGAGTAGGGGCCTATGGCTTGCGGGGCCATGTCGGTTGCAATGATCTGACGTGACGAGGTGGACATGCGACCTCCTTTAAACGTCAATTTCAGGGGGCACCAATGACGTTGTTGAAGTTTAGAACAGACCCGAAATCTTGCCGTTGTCGTCGATATCGATATTCTCTGCTGCAGGCAAAGCAGGCAGGCCCGGCATGCGGGTTATCTCCCCTGTTTTCGGGACGATAAAGCCGGCTCCTGCCGCAAGTTCGATTTCACGCACGGTCAGGGTAAAATCCCGCGGGCGCCCGAAACTCTTGGGATCGTCGGATAAAGATTTGGCGGTCTTGGCAATGCAGATCGGCAGTTTGTCATGACCCAGACTGCGGATGTTTTCAAGATCCTTTTTAGCGGTTTCGCGGTAAACAACGTTGGCCGCACCGTAGATTTTGGTGGCGATCGCCTCGATTTTTTTCTCGATACTCCAGTCCCAATCGTAGAGCGGATTGAATTTTTTCCGGCAATGGCGTACGGTTTTTGTAACCATCTCGGCAAGTTCCACAGCCCCTTTGCCGCCATGAGCCCAGGCGTCTACAGTGGCTGCCTGAACCTTGAGCTCGCGGCACCTTGCGTGGATGGCCTCAATTTCCTCAGGGGAGTCGTAGGCAAAGCGGTTAATAGCTACAACCGGGCAGACATTGAAGGTTTGAATGCTTTCGAGGTGTTTTTCGAGGTTGCAGAGGCCTTTAGAGAGGCTCGCAAGATCAGAACTCCCAGGGGTGTCGACCGAGCCTTTGCCATGATATTTTAAGGCCCTGGCCGTAACCACAAGGACCACCGCTTTTGGTGCAAGACCTGAATAACCGCACTTGATGTGAAAAAATTTTTCCGCGCCGAGGTCGAAACCGAAACCGGCTTCAGTTACAACATAGTCGGCGAGACTCAGTCCCATGCGGGTAGCGATGACAGAGTTGGTCCCCTGGGCGATATTGGCAAAGGGGCCGCCGTGGATAAGGGCTGGCGTGCCTTCTATGGTCTGAACCAGATTGGGTTTGATGGCATCCTTAAGAAGAGCGGCCATGGCCCCGTTGGCTTTTAATTCGTGGGCGTAGACCGGGCGTCCTTCGAAGGTTTTGCCGATGAAGATATTGCCCATGCGTTTTTTTAAGTCGGGCAGGTCCTCGGAAAGGCAGAGGATGGCCATGATTTCCGAAGCTGCGGTGATATCGAAGCCGGTTTCCCTGGGTACACCGTTCTTGGGGCCCCCTAGACCGACAACCGTATTGCGCAGAGCGCGGTCGTTGAGGTCGACTACGCGTTTCCACATGACGGTTCGAGGGTCGATGCCCAAGGAGTATTTTTTGTTCTGAACATTGTTGTCGATAAGGGCTGCGAGCAGGTTGTGGGCTTTTTCTACGGCGGCAAAGTCACCGGTAAAATGAAGGTTGATATCCTCCATGGGCAGCACCTGGGAGTAGCCGCCACCAGCGGCGCCCCCCTTGATGCCGAAAACCGGTCCCAGGGAAGGTTCGCGCAGAACCGCTATGGATTTCTTGCCGATTCGTTCCAACCCCTGGGCGAGGCCTATGGACATCGTGGTTTTTCCCTCACCGGCAGGTGTCGGGGTGATGGCGGTGACCAGTATCAGATTGGCGGATTGGGAACTTTGGCGATCGATGAGATTCAGGGGTAACTTACACTTATATTTTCCGTAATATTCGAGCATATCCCTTGAAATACCTAATTTTTCACCGATTTCACGGATATGGCGAAGGGGACTTGTTTGGGCAATTTCAATGTCGCTGAGCATGTGAGGTCTCCAGCTTAATTTAAGTTGTTATGTCATTAGAATAATAATAGTTTTTGCTTAAAGTATGTCTTGTCAGGATATCTAGCGTCAAACTTTGAAGCAGTTATAGGACATTTGCAAGAATGTATAAAGAAAAAATTTGGTTTCGGCATGTAGAAATAGATTGACGCTCTAATTAATCTTTTGTTTCAATTTAGGGTAATGTTATATAGAGGTAAATTCTTATGTGTTTTTAAAAGGTTATGCTGATGACTGATCCACAGATGCGAAGAGAATTCCCTGTCGTCCCTCGGGTTGCCGTGGGGGCTCTGGTTGTTGAAAATAAAAAACTGCTCATGATTTGTCGAGGGAAAGCCCCAAATGTTGGTGTTTGGGCTATTCCTGGCGGTGGGGTTGAGATCGGCGAAACCCTTCAGCAGGCCGCCGAACGTGAAACTTTCGAGGAGACCGGCATGAAAATTCAAGCCGGACAGCCCTTCTATGCCTTTGAAATTATTGAAAAAGATGACAAGGAGAAAGTCCGTTTTCACTATGTGATAATTGATTTGAAGGCTGAGCTGATTGGAGGAAAAATGTGCCCAGGTGATGACGCCATGGATGTGCGTTGGGTTTCCGCACAAGAGATGGCTTCCATGCCAGTGAGTGAAAAAACCCTGGAGTTGATCGCCGCCAAATGGCAGGAACTCGGTCTTGAGCCGCCTGCAAGTTGAGGTGGCGGCCCTAATTTTTCCGTTGTTGTCTCCCCTGACCTTAAAACATCGCTTTTCGATGGCAGGTGGGTACTCCCGTTCAATTGAGGATAAAAGTCGGCACAGTTTCCGGTTTAAGTATGTGGAAATGGACCTTGGTATCCTTGGCGATGAGTTCCAGAAACTTGGCCTGCGGGTCAGGCATCGATTGAGCTGTGTTCTCTGCCAGCAATACGAGGCGCAGGCGGTTAAAGCCCTGGGTATCACGCTTTGCCAACCCTGCCTTGAGAATGTCTTTTAACTCTTCCAGAACCTCGGTTGAATCAGTCATTTGCCAAAGGAAGACGAGCAACCTGCCCCCTACGTCAATCAGAGTACCCTCTGTTTTGGAAAAATATTCCTTCCGGCAGGACATGTTTTCAAAAACCTCTTCCGGGCAACCACAGCCCAGTACTTCCTGAACAAAAGCCTTAAGGGTGGCGTGATGAATTTCCTTCATGAAAAAACCTTTCAAAACCAATAAAATGTTTAATAAAATCTGATGTAAAAAGTTAAAAGTCTGAAAGTTCTTAACAATTTGCCTGTTTGGTAATTTTTCAGAAACAGCATAACAAAAATAACCAAAAAAATAGAGTTTTTAAGAGAGCCTGCTCCAGGCTATCCCAATGCTGTCATTTTTGAGAGGTTGCAGAACCTGAAAATGGCACTTTTAAAACCAGGATTTTATAATTACGCGTGGTAACTTGGAAAAAACCTGCCTGTCAAAAAAAATTCCTGCGTGATGTGTTGTAAAAAAATCTTAGGGAAAAGCATGTAACCTCTCGATTGATAACAGGAAAAAATTTTTGGACCTGGTAGCCAGGAAAACACGAGATTATTAACTTGTCCTAAAAAACATAGTTGGCATTATTTGCGCTACTATTGCAACTGGTTATGATGTACAGGGCAAAAAGGATTTGCATTTGACCAAGGTTATTATTTATGGTGGCATCATTATGATTCGTGTTTAACATTTTGGGGCAGGGGGGGCTCCAATTTTTTGCTACACAGTAGTGAAGAATGTACCACCCACAATCCCCGATCAAGAAAGCCCGCCTGAAAAGGCGGGCTTTCTTGATTTGTGGGAAACCTCGGCAAGATATGCGGGCGGTGAATAGGATTAAAAAAACCTCCGGGGAATTTTTCTTTCAAAGCGTTTTTTGATGGATTTTTTTAATTTTTCAAAAGGCATCCCCGAGGGAAGAAAATGGCAATACTTGCTTAAAAAAAAGCTTGTCTCTTCGGCAGAAAAAACACCCGCTGTGCGTAACACGGTTTCCAATTCTTTTAAGCGACATTTGGCCCGGAAAATTTGAAAGCTCATCCTTTCCATGTCGATCATTTTGATTTTTTGGTCTTTGGTAAGGTTAATAAACAAGTGATTGGGATTAAGAGCGTTATGGGAAAGGCGGTTTTTGTGAAGGTCAGCTATGAGGCGGGCGAGTTCCTGAAGATGGTGATGACGGATCGTTTCATCCAAAATAGACCAACGGGAGACTATCTCGCTGAAAGGTGTAAAGTCATCCAGGGCCGGGGTAATAAGCATTGCCTGATGATTATTAATGCTTTTGCCGTTGGTTGTTGAGGAGTGCTTGCGCTCGCAGTATAGGACGACATCGGGGCAAGGGAGGTTACGTTTTTTGCACAAAAGGATTGAGGCGTATTCCTGACGGAGTGCCAGTCTTCTGGTTAAAAGAAATCCGCAATGGGTTAATTGGTTTTGCTGGCGCTTGAGAAAAAAACACCGGGTTTTACCTTCCCCGTCAGAAAGGCAAAGGCGGCAAACACCTGACCATCCACCGCGCCGAGCGTTGGGGTCTTCCACCTCCTTGGACTCCAGGTCCCATAGCGCGTCAAACTCAACCAAATGATGAAGAGTCAGCAAATGGGCAAAGTCAGGATCGCAGAATGTTTCCATAACTTTTATCCGTTTTAATTCAACTCAAATTACAACTAGGAAATCATTGCGTAATAAAGCATATCATGCCTTCAAAGGTCAATATTCTCTAACCTATTAAAAAGAAAAATAGGGGTGGGTTGATTTTTCACGAATTTTCTGGAGGGCAGGGGTGATTTGGCGATTTTTTAGTTTTTTGCCCAAAGGGATTATTGAGGGAGCCGAAAATCCAGAGCAAGAATTTTAACTGTTTGGCTACCATCATAAATTAAGTGGAAAAGATCTATCTTTTAAATTTTCCCGGGTTTATAGGTGATGCGGTAGATAGCTCCGGCCCGGTCGTCGGAAACGAGAAGCGCTCCGTCCGGCATGACCAGGACATCTACCGGCCGTCCCCATGCCTTCCCTCCCTGCAGCCAGCCATCGGCAAATATATCGTATTTGGCTGGTTGGTTCGCTGCGAGACTGGCAAGGGTGATGCGGTAACCTATGGGGTCGGTGCGATTCCAGGAACCGTGTTCGGCAATGAATATTTGCCTCCGGTACTTTTCAGGAAACATTTTACCCGTGTAGAACTTCATGCCAAGGGCAGCAACGTGGGGACCGAGTTTAAGGGTTGGCGGGATAAATTCACCGCATGTTTTTTTTCGCCCATACTGGGAATCGGGAATGCTGCCTCCGTGGCAGTAGGGATAGCCGAAATGGAGCCCCTTTTGGGGTGCCCTATTGAGTTCATCAGGTGGTCGGTCGTCTCCCAGCCAGTCGGCACCGTTATCGGTAAACCATAATATGCCCGTTGCCGGGTTCCAGTCGAAACCGACAGTGTTGCGAATTCCCGCGGCAAAAATTTCCAACTGACTCCCGTCTGGTTTCATACGCATGATACTGGCGTAACGGCCATCCTTCTCCTCACAGATATTACAAGGAGCCCCGATGGGAACGTAAAGGAGGCCGTCAGGTCCAAAAGCAATATATTTCCAGCCATGATGGGTGTCGGATGGGAACGACTCATTTATGACAACCCCAGCGGGAGGGTTTTTGAGGCGTGCTTCGATCCCGTCATAACGTAAAATGCGGTTGATCTCGGCGACATAAAGAGAACCATTATGAAAAGCTACACCATTAGGGGTGTTCAAACCTTTCAGGAGGGTAATGACTTCATCCGGTCGGTTGTCATGGTTTCTATCCGGCAGGGCGTAAACAACATCCTTTTTACGGCTACCGACAAAAAGTGTCCCGCTGGGGGACAAGGCCATTGATCGTGCATTAGGAACCATTGCCGAATAAAGGGAAATTGAAAAACCTGGCGGGAGGCGGACCTTGTCAAGATGAATACCTTTAAGGTGGTCTGCCGAACCGCAACCGGCGATAACGACTGTTATAAAAAACAGAACTTTATTTACAGTCCTGAACAGCATGAATCGAAAACTTTCCTGGCACAAACCGGCAGAAGGTTAAAAAAGTAATGGGCAAATAAAAAGAGAAAAAAAAGAGGTGTCATCGCTACCGGACACTTTAATTTTTACAACAAAAATAGAAATGTCAAAGGATTGTGAGAGGCCCCGCCTGATTTTTTTGGGGCAGGATAATAAGTAAAAAGGGTAGTCCTTTGGTGAGGTTATTGATTTTTTGGATGGTATCTGCAATTGTCATCTTTAACGTACATCACTCTTGATAATTGATATGCTGAAGGGGTATATTGTG
>JAFGRU010000078.1 GCA_016934985.1 Deltaproteobacteria bacterium | reverse complement strand
CCATTTGCTCTTCTGAATAAAGGTATGCAGGCCGAGCATGAGAATCAGTGACACGACGATGATCAGAACCTTGACGTTGGTAAAATAAATGCCGCCAACGTTGTAGCTGGTCGATTCGATCAGGGAGGGAAAGCTGAAGCGCTTGGCCCCGAGGATGATGAGATTGCCGGTCTCAAAGATGATCCCGATCATCAGGCCGGTGATGGCCGCGGAGGCGCGGGGAGCTCCTCGCAAGGGCCGGTAGCCGACCAGCTCGACGAAGGCGCCGACAAAAGCAGCCAGGAACATGGTGATCACTACGGTCAGAATAAAAATGATCCAACCGGGCAGGGCCCCGGAGAAAAGCGTCAACAGCAGCGTGGCAATGCCTAAACCGATATATGTGCCGACCATGAAGATGTCGCCATGAGCGAAGTTAAACAGCATGAGCACGCCATACACCATGGAGTAGCCGATCGAAATGACGGCGTAGAAGCTGCCCCACTGCAATGCGTTAATCAGGTTCTGAATAAAATAGTCCACGAAACAACTCCCATTCGATCAACTGTGGCTATGACCAATAAAGCGCAAGAATCCTCTGCCAGATCAATGTCGGCACTGGCAGGGAAACTAATCCCATCCACTTCTGTTTGCGAGAAGCTTACATAAGCAGGCAATAATAGTCAAAAAAAGTCTGGTGCGCAATGATTCTTCTGCGCACCAGACGGTATCTCTGAAAATCAGAGAGTTGCTTTATCTTGATATGGTTTCATCAGGGACAGATCTGCTTGTAGAATTCGTATTCACCCTTGTCGCTGATCTTGACGATGACGGCACATTTTTGTGGGTCCCCTTCTTCGGAAAAGGTCATTTTTCCGGTAATCCCGTCAAAGTCCTTAACCTTGGCCAGGGCATCCCGGACCGCCTTGCGGTCTTTTTTGATGTTGCCTGTAAGCTTGCCGGTGTTTTCAATCGCGTTCTGGGCGAGACGCAGGGCATCCCAGGTCAAGGCGGCGACATCATCCGGGATGTAGCCGTATTTTTTTTGGTAACGGTCGATAAATTCTTTGGTCGCACCGACGGCGCCGGCCGCAGCATAGTGGGTACTGAAGAACTGTCCGTAGCAGGCTTCGCCACAAAGTTCAATGGTTTCAGCGGACCCCCAGCTGTCGCTGCCGACGATCGGTCCCTTCCAGCCCAGGTCTTTCGCCTGCTGTACGATCAATGCCACCTCGTTGTAGTACTGGGGCGTGAAAAGGACCTGAGCCCCGGAGCGGATAATCTTGGTCAACTGTGAGCTGAAATCTGTGTCCTTGGTAGTGAAGCTTTCATAGGCGACAACCGATCCCGGGCCATGTTTCTTTTCCCAGGCTGCCTTGAAGAATTCGGCAAGTCCTTTGGGATAGTCGCTGGCGACGTCATAAAGAACTGCTGCCTTGGTGAAGCCGAATTCCTCGGTGATGAAGTTAGCCACTACCGGCCCCTGGAAGGGGTCAAGGAAACAGCCGCGAAACACGTAAGGGCGATTAGCGGTGGTATCCGGATTGGTCGACCAGGGGCTGATCATCGGAGTTTCATAGTTGTTAGCCACGTCACCCGCAGGCACCGCCTGCTTGGAGGACTGCGGGCCGATGATTACCATCACCTCGTCCTGGGTGATCAGTTTGGTGTTGGCCTTGACCGCCGATTCCGCTTTCGATTCGTTGTCCTCGACAATGATTTCGACCGGGTATTTCTTGCCGCCGACTTCAATGCCGCCCGCTTTCTTGACATCTTCGAGCCACATTTCCGCAGCATACTTGCTGCCTTCACCGACTTTCGGAATATCGCCGGTCATCGGGGCGTTGATCCCCACCTTGATCTTTGTTTTCCTGCCCCAACTCCAGGCGTTGCTGGAAAAGCAGAGTGCCAGGGCACAGAACATCATGACAAGATAACTTAACTTCCTCATGTTAACGCCTCCTTGATAGAGAATAAGAAAGACACTGGAATTTCCTTGCCTCGGGTTAATGTCGCAATCGTGAATGGTATGGTTGGGTAGGTCTGTCGGCCTCCGAGATTGAGAAGCGAGCATCTCGGATTCGCAATGGCTTGCCCTTACCGGTCTGAAAGCAGCAGCTAAATCATTAAAGTGCATAAAAAAATGTCAAATATTCAATGGGGATTTATACCACAGTCCGCTTTTTTTTGACAAGTATTCTGAAAATGTTTTTAATTTTTAGTGAAATTTCCAAACGGGCGCCAGAAGAGCTGGTGTTAGGAAATCGCTTTTCCAGGAGTCATGCCCCAGAGGACCTAAAGATTAAATAACGGCCAACCAAGTAACTATTTTAAAAAAAAATTGATATTCGATTAAAACATTTAATATTTGTTCAACTTTATTTTTCTCTCTTGTAACAAATAAACATGAAACCAAAGAAAAAATCTTTTTTTCTGGCAGGAACCAAGAAAACCGATAAAATTTTAAAAACCTGCCAATCCGGAAAGGGAAACAATATGGAACTTGAAAAATTGGAAATTATAGAAGGATTTTTGCGCATAAAGTTCCCAGCCGCCGGTATCATTCTCTGCAATAGTTTCCATGAGCCTTATTTTGAGATTCAGGTAGGATCCGAGCTCCTGGTTCTAACCGTTGGCCGCGACTTTCTTCAGCAGGTCCGGGCAGAAGACGTTACGGACAGACTGGCTAACTGGGGTGTTGTCGAAGCTCTGGAAAGAAGTCGCTCTCTGGCTGTTTTGCTGTCCGCAAAAGGGATGGAAATGGCCGAAAGGCGGCCTGAGGTCTCATATTGAAAAGAACAAAACCCCCTCAGCCCTTCCGAAGAGAATATTTTTCCCCAACCTTTGGAATTTCAGGAAACGACGGGTCTTTTTCGAGGACCCATTCCCAGTCCCGAATATCATAGACACTGCCCTCGCAATCTGAAAAATGACATTGAGATGGATTGAGTTCAACGGATGTAAAAGTCCTCTGACATAAGGTGCACCAAAAATACATGATTCCTCCCAAGCAAAAAAATATTTTTTTTAATAACAGTGTTACAATCTTACATCAAGTCTATAATAATTCATCTTTTCCTTCATTTCCTCCTATGGCGAATTTTCATAATATCACAGGTTTTATGCTCAACCCGAAAGGAGAAAATCGATGGTTTTTAATTTGAGCTGGCTGCCCGGGCGCAGGAAAAAATTAAATCGCATATTGCTGGACTCGGCAGCTTCAGATGATTCGGCAAAACTTGAAAAGCTTCTTTTAAAAGGGGCGGATGTCAACACCAGAAATATGGAAGGGGAGACGCCTTTGCGTATCGCATGCCGGGAAAACCAGTTGGAGACCGTCAAACTGCTGCTGGCTAAAGGCGCGGATGCCAATGCCCGGACGGACGATGGCTGGACACCCCTCATGTCTGCGGCGCATACCGGAAATCTCGAAATAGCCCTTGCTCTTCTTGAGGGTGGAGCCGAGATTAATGCCCGTTTCAAGGATGGCTGGACACCTTTAATGATTGCCGCCTGGGGAGGTTTTACACCGGTGGTTGAGCTTCTTTTGGCCTGGGGTGCCGATCCAAACTTAAAAGCGGAAGACGGCTGGACCGCTTTGATGTATGCAGCTTTTAAAGGTCATCGCCAGGTTTCTGAAATGCTCCTTGCTAAAGGTGCCGACGGCAACGTAAAAAACACTGCCGGCTGGTTCGCCCTTTTGTATGCCGCTGACCAGGGACATAACGAAATCGTCAAGGTCCTTCTTTTCAATGGGGTCGACCCTAATGTCCGCAATCATAATTTTGAAACAGCTTTAATGCGGGCTGCCGACAGTGGAAATTGTGAGATGGTAACCGATCTTGTTGCACATGATGCAGAGGTCAATGCATTGTGCTCATATGCCATGAGTGCCCTGGCCCGGGCCGTATCCAGAGGACACCTCGAATGCGCCCAACTCCTTGTTGAACACGGAGCTGATCCTCAACTCTACCTCGGGAGCGGGGCAACCGCCTTTACAATTGGCGCCCGTGAAGGTCGTACTGAAATTCTCCAGTTTCTATTGGATAAAGGATGCGATGTAAACCAGGCTGACGAAGAGGGAAACACCCCATTAATGTTTGCAGCCATGAATGGCCACCTTCAGGCAGGACGATTTCTCCTTGAAAACGGCGCTAAAAGTGAAAGCGCCAACATAAACGGCGAAAATGCGCTAATGCTCGCTTCCGCTAATGGTCATCGCGAAGTTGAGGAACTTTTGATTCAGTTCCAACAGCCTGCAGGGGTCCTTAACCGCATTTACCAGAACACTGCAAAAAGAGAAACAGAATTGCGCTGAAAGTCCAACCATAACCAATAAAAGAGGGGGTGGACAGGAGTCCATCCCCTCTTTTATTGGTGCCCGCCAGGATTGCCGGCAGGAAAGAAACCAGTTTTTTGAGCTGTGAAGGGAGCTATTTTAATCCCCCGGCGCTGCAAAAGACTCCCCTCGGCCAAATAGAGTTTGACCAGGGCGATGCGGTAGTTGATAACCGCTTGAACTTCGGCAATGCGGCTGGCCAGTAGATCCCTCTGCGCCTGGGCAACCTGTAGGGCGGTGCTGGATCCGACATCAAAGCGCTCCTGTTCAGCATTCAAGGTCTCCTCCTCATAAATCCTGGTTAACCTTGAAGCGGCAATCTGACGACGGTTGCGCTCAACATCATTGGCCCCAAGGCGAACATCCAGTTCGACGACCTGGCGGAGGTTGGCCAGGGCCTCGGCGGCCTGGCGGGTGGAGGCCCTGGCAGCCAGATCTTGGCCTTGGGCACTGCGATTGCCGAGAAAATGGCTGAGACGGACACCAACAGTAAAATCGTAGGTGTTACCGTCCAGTTGGCGGAAAGAATCGGAAAAGCTATCGGCGTAGCCGGTCTTACCAAGGGCAATAAAAAAATCGAGGCGTGGAAGCAGCCCGTTGCGGGTAACGATGGTTTCAAGACGGTTCTGCTGCAGAAGAAGATCGGCTTCCTGCAGATCGGGACGGAACTGACACGCCAAACGGATGCGGTCATCCAGATCATTGAGCGGTTTCGCCTCAATATCTGCTTGGCTTGTGGCAACTACGGGCCTTTCAAGTCGCCCGAAGGGGCCTGTATTAAGAAGACGCAACAAGCGCAAGCGACGTTCGGAAAAAACCGACCGGGCTTCGATCAGGGCCTGTTCCCGCCGGCCGATCTCTGCGCGTGCAGCAGCAATCTCGATTTCCGGCAGGATTCCGACCTCGATGCGGGAGGCTATCTCATCGTGCTGCTTGCGGGCTACAGCCAGGGACTCTTCGAAAATGGCGATTTCCTTTTCGGCAAGAACGTAATTCCAGTAGGCGATTTCCGTTTCCGCCAACAGGGCTTCAGTAAAGCCGCGCAACTGGTTTTCGCTGGCAAGGGTCTTTAATTCGGCCTGGCGCACTCCCACCATGTTTACGGCCGGTCCAAAACCACGCAACAGAGCTTGGGTCAGGGTCAACCCGAGGCGAGCCACCTGTTGTTCGGGCTCACGATTGGAATCCTCGCGACTCTGTTCAATTGAAGCCTCGATGTCTGTGCCGCTCGGAAATCTCTGACGCAGACCGCCAATCACAGCATACTCTTTAGAATCCAACCGGTAACTGGTTCCGCTAGTGCTTGAGGTTTCAAAAGATTCCTCTTTAAGATTTGCCCCTTCCACAAAAAGTTCAGGGTCAAAAACACCCCTCTCAATCTTTTCGAATGCACCTGTAATGACAGGCTGAAGTTGTTGCACTTGAAGGTCCCGGTTGTTGCGCAGGGTCAGAACAATCGCCTCCTCGAGAGAAAGAACCAACGGTTCGTCAGCAGCAAGCGTTGATTTTTGCCAGTTTTGCTGCTCTCCAGAACCATTAATTTGTATTTCCTCTGAGACGGGTTTAACTGCTTGCGGCGGCGGTGCTGATGTAAAGAAAGAAAAACGGTCCGGAGCGCAGCCTGAAAATAGTCCAAACAAAAATATCAGAATGATTAGTTCAACTGTCCGGTACCAAGCTTTTTTTTTCACTGTCCGCCTCTTTTCGCTTCAGGATGGAACAGGGAATAAACTGCAGGAATCAGAACCAGGGTGATCAAAGTCGATCCGGTCAACCCCCCGACAACCGCACGGGCCAGCGGCGCCTGGGCGTCGGCACCCTCGCCGATGCCCAGAGCAAGTGGCAGCAAAGCCAGAATGGTGGTCAAAGTTGTCATCAGAATAGGCCGCAGACGGCGTCGTCCGGCCTCGGCCACGGCTTCCCTCACTGCCATGCCGCCGCGTGTGAGCTGCCCGGCCTGATCGACGAGGAGAATAGCATTGTTGACGACAATACCCCCGAGCATGATGCAGCCGATGAAGGATTGCAAATTCAAGGTGGTACCGGTCATAAACAAAATCCCCAGTACTCCGACGGCAGCTACGGGCACCGAAGCCATGACCACAATCGGGTCGCGCAGGGATTCATACTGGCAGGCCAGGACCATGTAAACCAGAACAAGAGCGAGCAGCAGCGAGACCACCAGTTCGCCAAAGGCCTTCTGCTGTTCTTCGAAATTGCCGGCGACCGCCAAGGTACAGCCAGCAGGACGAGGGATGCCGTCAAGCATAATCTGAACCTCATTAGCCACGGTTCCGAGATCCCGGTCGACCACGTTGGCCTTGACCGTCACAAGCCGCTGTTGATCCTTGCGTTCGATTACAATCGGGCCGCGGCTCGCCTCATAGGTTACCAGATTGCGCAAGGCAACCTGCTCACCGCTTCTAGTGGCCAGGGTAAGGTCAAGAATTTCATTTAAGGAACGTTTTTCAACATCCTGGAGCTGAACAAATATCCGGTAGGAGTTGCCTTCTGACCGAAATTCTCCAGCCTTGGAACCGGCAACCGCCGTCTCTAGAACTTCAGTCACATCCCGTACACTCAGTCCGAGATCCGCAACCTTGTCGCGGTCGACCCGGATCTCCTGTTGGGGAATGCCGGCCTTCTGGCTGGTTTCGATATCCGCGACACCCTGAACGTCGGCAATTTGTTCGGCCACCCGGTTAGCCAACGCTTCGAGGGTGTCGAGATCAAATCCGCGAATTTCAACTGTCAACCCCTCGTCTCCACCAAGAATCCGCTCCAGGAGAAACTGCCCCTGAGGTGCGCGAGTTCGAATGGTCATTCCGGGAATCTTTTCCCTCAGGCGCTTGCGCAGATCATTGGCAATGTCAACGTTGGAACGTTTGCGCTGAGAAACCGGCACCAGGGAAAGTCTGATTTCTGTTTTAGAGGAATCGCTGGGCCGCCAACTGAAAGAACCCACGCTGATCACGGAAGAAACCATTTCAGGAACCGCGGGATAGACGATTTTTTCCATTTCACCGGCCTGCTGATTAAGCAGATCCAGGCGAGTGCCAATCTCCATTTCTCCGGTGACCCGAACCTCACCCTCGTCGCTTGGCGGGAGATACTCGGTGCCGATAAAAGGAAGCAAAAGGAGGCTGGCCCCTAAAAGGCCAAGAGCGACAGATACGGTAAGAAGCCGGTGACTCAGGACCTTGTGGAGCAGATCCCGGTAGCCGTTATCCAATTTATTGAACCAGGCCCCTGCCCAGGCAATCAGACGTTCGACTTGAGGGGTGCGGCGGGTTTCAAGGTGGTCAGGAGTTTCAATAAGACGGGAGGCCAGCATCGGCAGCAGGCTGAGAGAAACCAGCAGCGAGCAGACAAGGGAGAAGATAATGACGTAGGAGAGTTCCTGGAAGAGGATGCCGGCCACCCCGCGTACGAAAACCAAAGGTAGAAAAATTACCAGGGTAGTAATAGTACTGGCCACAATGGCCTTGCTGACCTCTCGCGCCCCTTCGACCGCTGCAACGACTGGCTTCTCCAGGTTTTCGTCCCGCCGCCTGAAAATGTTTTCAAGCACCACCACCGAGCTGTCCACCATCATGCCCACTCCAAGGGCAAGACCACCAAGGGTCATCAGGTTAAGAGTAAAACCGCCAAAATAAATAAGGGCAAAGGTAGCGATTACAGATATCGGGATGGACAAGGAAATGACTAAAGTTGAGCGGATGTTGCGCAAGAAAAAGAGAAGCACCAGGATAGAAAGCCCCCCACCGTAGAGAACCGATTCCGCCACGTTGGCAATGGACCGCTCGATAAAATTACCCTGGTTGATCACGGGAATGACGTGGACTTGAGGATAGGCTTGGTTGACGGCCTCGATTTCGCGAAGAATCCTTTTGGCCACCTCCACGGTGTTGGCAGCGGCTTGTTTGCGAAGCCCGATACGGATACCGAGTTCCCCATTAACGCGTACAATGCGTTGCAGTTTTTCGTAGGTGTCGCGGACCCGCGCCACCTGGGCGAGGGTAACAGGTGCACCCTCCTTCTGGAAAATTACGGTGTTGCGGACCTGATCGAGGTTAACGAATTCCGCCGGCGCCCGCAGGGTAATTTCGTAGCTTCCCTGTTCAATTTTTCCGGCCGGAAGATCGAGATTGGCATTGCGGATCGCTTCAAGAACCTGATTGAGGGGAAGTCCCAGGGCTTTGACCCGGTCGGGATCAAGTTCAATCCGCACCTCACGTTTGAATTCGCCAAACATGTCCGCCTGAGAGACCCCCGGAAGACGGGCGAATCGGTAGCGAATGTGATCCTCAATCAGCTGGGTCAACTCCACCGGATCGAGGTTACTGGAGATGCCGAGTACCACAACCGGGTAGCTGGCCACATCAAATTTGCTGATACGGGGCCTGACGGCATCGTCGGGTAGTTCGTTGATCTCATCCTGAAGCTTGGACTGCACATCCAAAGCAGCGGTGTCGATGTCAGTGCCCCAGCTGAAGGTGACCCGCACCGTACTTGAACCCTCGCTTGACTGTGAAGTCATTTCCAAGACACCGGGGACCGTGCCCACAATTTCCTCAACAACCTGGGTTACAAGGCGTTCCATGACCTCAGGGCTGGCGCCTTCGTATTCTGTACGGACGGTGACGGTCGGAAGTTCGATATTAGGCAGCAGGTCGATTTGCAGGCGGGAAAGGGAAAAAGCACCGAGAATAACAACGATAAGGGTGATCATTGTGGTAAAAACCGGCCGCCGAACGCTGAAATCAGGTAGATTCATCGGGCGTCCGTATTATTTTCTTTAGCCGCCGATAAACCAGAATCAGCGGGAATGCTAATTAGGGAACCGTCTTTAAGAAGTTGCTGGCCCAAAATTACCACTTGGCCGAAAAGCCCAGGAGCTTCAATTTGGACACGGCCATTTTCGTGAATACCGACATCAACAGGTTTCCAGCTGACAGAGCGCCCATCGGGGTTGACAAGAAAAACCCCATATTGGTTATCACGTTGGGTGAGTGCCTCTTCAGGGACGATGTTAGCCTCCGAAAGACGGGCAAGGACCACCGTAGCCCGGATAAACATGCCGGGTTTGAGACGCTGTTGAGGGTTGGGGATGTTAAGTTCAACACGTGCCTGACGGGTTGCCTGTTTGAAAACCGGGGCGATACGTGCGATGGATCCTGGGAATTCCCGGTCAGGAAAAGCATCGGTGGAGAGCATGACGCTCTGCCCGGGCCGCAGGCGGGCATAATCCCGCTCGGTGACGAAAACCACGCCGATGATAGGATCGAGATCAACGATCCGCAACAATGGTGTGTTGGCAGACACTGTTTCCCCTTCATCTACATAGCGTTCGGCCACCACCCGCTGATCGTCGCCACCGCTCCAATCGGCAATGATGCGGGTGTAGCCGAGCCGGATCCGGGCTGTTTCCAGTGCCGATTCGGCCCGCGCGACCTGAGCCTGGGCAACTTCCAGTTCGACCTTTTTCGCGAGTTGATTAGCCCTGGCCGTATCCAATTGTGATTCCGAGGCCACGCCACGGGTGCGCAGGGTTTTGATCCGGGCAAAATCACGGTTGGCAACCTCCAGATCACTGCGCCCCTCGGCCAATTGGGCTTTAACTACTGCCAGTTCAGCTTGGGCCTGGTTTACGGCCTGGATGTATTCGTCGTTGTCCAGTTCGCCGATAACCTGACCGCGATGAACCGGTTCGGCAATATTAAGGAAGATTTTTTCGATCCGGCCGCTGACCTTGGGGGCGGCAACAAATTCCGCCTGCGCCTCAAGGGAACCACTGAAAGTCCTGAGCTGCTCGATGGGACCAATTTTAATCGGAGCTGTTTCGACCGGAACGGGACGTTGGGAAGTAGTTGCGGTTTTGGTATCTTCTTGTTTTCGCTGGGGATTTTGCACCCATTTAACAATGAGCCAAATGGCAACGACAGATAAAAGCAAGACAACGAGTTTGAGCGTTGATGACTTCATGCCTGTGACTTTCACGACTGCCCCACCGTCAGCCTTGGAAGATGAGCGTAATTATTTAATAAACAAAATTAAATTACACCAGTTCTATTGCCTGTTAAAGCTAAATTTCTCGGTCCTTTTTGTCTTTGGCTCTTTTTGCGCGTTTTCCTTTTTGGCGACGGATGCGTTCGATCTCCTGTTGCTTGCGTGAGTCTTTTCCCAAAACAATTTCCTCGATTTTCTCGCACAGGATGCGGCGGGCAAAAAAGCGATTCATTTCCCGCGAGCGTTCCTTCTGGCTTTTGACCTCGATTCCTGTAGGAAGGTGTTTGAGCCTGACGCAGGTAGATGATTTATTGATTTTTTGTCCGCCCCGCCCAGATCCCTTGACAAAGCTTTCTTGCAGATCCTCCTCGCGAATCTCAAGGGCCTCCATCCGTTGCCTGAGCTCATTCTGTTTGGCCTGGGTAATCATCCTTTATTCGTAATTATTCAGCGTTTCGGAACAATGCCTCGCATCGCCCATTACAAGGGCCGCGTGACCCAATCCATGGGGCTTAGCTGCCGCCATCCAGGCGGCAGAGATGCACTTTCCATGGGCGACACGAGTCCTTGTGCTGAATAGTTACCCTTATTCAAAATTCCAATAATTCACTTAGCCTTAATGGCGTAATCTTTTCTTGCGAGCCGTGTAGCCAGTTGAAATGCCAGGGTCCCGCAGGCAAATACCCCGCCGGCGCCTGCCAGGATGCCTATATCCCAAAAGTTCAATGGCACGATTTTAAAAGCAATGGACAAAGGCGTGTACATGAGCAATGCCTGCAGACTGACAGCCAGGCCAGCAGCACCCCAAACCCATTTGTTGGCAAAAAAAGCCACCTGGTAATCAAAACGGATGACAAAGGTAAGAATTATCTCATAAAGAACCACAAAATTGAATACCAGGGTTTGGGCACGCGTCAATTCCGAAACCGAGGTGGAGTTGCCGCCTGAAAAATTAAACAGGAAGAGGGCGATAGCGGTTCCAAGGACGCCAAGAACAAGAAGAAATTTCAACTTTTTCCCAGGGAGGATGCCCTCATCGCCTGATTTGGGCGGGCGCAGCATGATATCCCGGCCATAAGGGTCAACACTGTAGGCCAGCGCGGGGGCACCATCGGTAACCATGTTGATCCAGAGGAGGAGAATCGCCGTCAAGGGCAGATTCATCCCAAAAACGGCCGCCAGGAATATAATCAAAACCTCACCGAGATTGCCCGAAAGAAGAAGCATGATCGATTTCTGGATGTTGTCGTAAATGCCGCGTCCTTCTTCGATGGCGTTGACGATATGGGTAAAACTATCGTCAAGCAGGACAAAATCAGCGGCCTCCTTCGCCACGTCCGTGCCGCTGCCGACAGCTACTCCGATATTGGCTTTTTTAAGAGCCGGCGCATCATTAACCCCATCTCCGGTCATGGCGACCGTAAAACCGGCACGCTGCAGAAAGTTAACAATGCGCAGCTTGTGTTCGGGCGCGACACGGGCAAAAATGTTCGTACCGTCTTCAAGGGCCTTTTGCAAAGCATCGTCATCCATGGCTTCCAATTCTGTGCTGCCGATGACCTTGCCCTCGATTCCGATTTCAGCAGCTACCGCCTCAGCTGTTTTCGCGTAATCCCCGGTGATCATGATAACGCGGATGCCAGCAGCTTTGGTTCGCCTGATCGATTCAATGACATCGGACCGAGGCGGATCGATCATGGCCTGAAGGCCGAGAAAAACCAGATTTTTCTCTCCAAAAGGCTCGTTCAATTCTGCTTTTCCCATGGCAAAACCGAGAACGCGCATGGCCTTGCCGGCATATAGCGAATTTTGCTTTTCAATCTTCGAGCGCAGTTCAGAAGTTAAAGTCCTTTCTTCGCCATTAACAAGGGCATGGCTGCACCAGGCCAGAATATGGTCAGGCGCCCCTTTTGAGAAAATCAGGATTTTCTCTTTGGCATTAACTAGAACGCTCATCAATTTGCGCTCTGAGTCAAAGGGCAGTTCGTCCAACCGTTTCGCATCACTGGATATCCCTGCTTTGGCTGCACTGACAAGAAGTGCGGCTTCGGTCGGATCACCAATTATATTATGTTTTTTTTCACCACGCCCGAATGACGCGTTGTTGCAAAGCAGGCCACAAAGAAACAATCGTTTCGAAACATGCCCAGTCACCTCGCCACCAAGGTCATAGCCCTGCCCTGTAAGGGAGGCTTCACCATCCAAGCTCCAGGCCCGACGCACGGTCATCTGATTTTCCGTCAGAGTTCCGGTTTTGTCCGTACAGATGACGTCGCAGCTGCCAAGGGTTTCCACGGCGGAGAGGTTGCGAACCAGAGCTTTGCGCTGGAGAAGGCGCTTGACGCCAATGCTCAGGGCGATGGTCACGACCGCGGGCAAAGCGGTTGGAACCGCCGCTACCGCCAGACTGATGGCGACAAAGGCAAAGCCAATGAGAATCTCAAGGGACAGGTCTCCGGTTTTGTAGCCCTTGAAAAGGGTAAGTAAAAAAACCAGGGAACAGATGGCGATAATGCTGTAACCCAGCTTTTTGCCAAATTGATCGAGACGCCGCTGCAGGGGGGTCATTTCCTCCCGGGCTTCCTGAATAAGGGTCGTAATTTTGCCCAGTTCCGTCTCCATGCCTGTTGCCACAACAACGGCCAGGGCATGACCGGTTGAAATGGTTGTGGATGAGAAGAGCATATTGCGCCGATTGCCGAGGGGGACTTCCTTGTCAATCAGCGCCGGGTCTTTCTCCGCAGGAACACTTTCACCGGTTAAAAGGGATTCATCCGCCTTGAGGCGTACCGCTTCAATAACGCGGACATCGGCCGACACCTTGTCGCCGGCCTCCAGGTAAATTATGTCCCCCGGGACCAGATGTCTGGCATCAAGCCCCTCCTTGGCACCGCTGCGAAGGACGGTCGCTTTAACGACACTCATTTTTTTAAGCGCTTCCAGGGAGCGGTTGGCGCTGAGTTCCTGGAAAAAGCCGATGAGGGCATTGGCAATGAGGATGGCAAGAATTATGGTGGTATCAACATATTCGCCTATGAGAATGGAAAAAAACACGGCGAACAGCAGGATATAAATAATGAAGCTTTTAAACTGGTTGACAAAAAGCAGGAAAGGGTTAATTTTCCGTCCGGTTTCAAGTTCGTTGAAACCAAACCGGGAGAGGCGCTGCTTAGCTTCATCATCAGCAAGGCCCTCCCTCGTTGTTTCAAAGGCGCTCAGGACCTCATCGACGGTTTGGCGGTAGTGATTCACAACACAAGTCCTTGATTTATCCGGGCAGAAGAACTGACACATGAGATACTATACAATACATGAAGCAGGTATTTAAAAAATGACCGGTCAGGCTCATCATTTCCATATTTTACCCAAAAAAAACCCCGGCATTAAAACCAGGGGTTAAACAGCAGCATATTTTCGTGCAAGAGGGTCACTCCGGTTCAAGGAGAGACAGGGCGTTCTTTAAGCGGCGCAGGGTTTCGTCCTTGCCAATCAGGGGAAGCAACTCAAAAACGCTGGGGCTTACTGTGCCGCCGGTCAGGGCGACGCGAATAGGCTGGGCAATTTTCCCCATTTTCAGGCCGGTTTCCTCCATAAGACTATTCACCCGCTTCTCGATTTCATCATGGCTGAAAGGTTCACATGTCTCCAAATGGGTTATGATCTGCTCAAAAAGAGGGCGCAGGCTTTCAATGAGAAATTTTGCCGCGGCCTTTTCATCAAATTCCAGTTCGGATTTAAAAACCCAGGTCAGGCTGTCTGCCATTTCCTCAAGAGTTTTGGCCCGCTCCTGGTAAAGCCCGATCAATCCAGGCAGGTTTGGATTATCCGCTTGCAAGCCTTTTTTCTCTAATTGTTCGATTACCAGGGGTACCAGGGCATTGGGATCAGATCTTTTGATGTAATGGGAGTTAAGCCACAAAAGTTTTTCAGGGTTGAAAACTCCGGCCGATTTGCCGACATTGCTGAGGGAAAACTTTTCAATCAGATCCGCTAACGAGAAAATTTCCTCATCGCCAAAGGACCAGCCAAGACGCACAAGGTAATTGACCATGGCCTCGGGCAGATAGCCCATGTCCCGGTAGGCCATGACCGAGGTTGCACCATGGCGTTTGGAAAGCCTGGTTTTGTCGGAACCAAGAATCATGGGTACATGAGCGAAACAAGGAACCTGGTAGCCGAGAGCCTCATAAAGGAGAATCTGCCTCGGTGTATTGTTAATATGGTCATCACCCCTTATGACGTGGGTAATACCCATATCGGCATCATCAACCACCACTACGAAGTTGTAGGTCGGCGTTCCGTCGGTACGCTGAATGATGACATCATCAAGTTCCTCATTGTTGACGGATATGGTGCCTTTTATCAGATCGTTGAAAGAGGTGGTGCCATTATCAGGAGCGCGAAAACGAATGACAAAAGGGGTATTTCCCGGGTGATCCATACGTTCCCGGCAGGTACCGTCGTATTTTGGCTTTCTGCCCTCAGCCATGGCCTGTTCGCGTTTTTTATCCAGTTCCTCCGATGTGCAGTAACAACGATAGGCCTTGCCCTCATCAAGAAGTTGCTGCACCTTTTCCTTGTAGAGATTAAAGCGCTCGCTCTGGTAGTAAGGCCCTTCGTCCCAGTTAAGCCCGAGCCATTCCATGGCTTTAAGTATTTCATCTACCGATTCCTGGGTCGAACGGACGGTGTCGGTATCTTCGATACGTAGTACAAAAGTGCCCTCCTGGCTGCGGGCAAAAAGGAAATTGAATAAGGCCGTGCGGGCACCTCCGATATGGAGGAAACCTGTAGGGCTCGGGGCAAAGCGAACGCGAATATCTGCCATGTTCTGACTCCAATAAATGCACAAGAGGAAAAAAACCAGCCGCCAAAAGGCGGCTGGTTTTTTTATACTTCAAGGCCCATGCACTGACAAGTTATTTTTACCTTAAACATCGGGTAAAGTTATTCGATTAAAATCCCGGCATAACCGACTACCTGGGAAAAGTCCTGAGTCGTATCGCCGGAACTACCGTAATGAACGAGAGTGGCTTTGGTGGCACCCAGGTATTTTGCGGCGGAAAGCATAACAACAACAGGAAGCACCCCGCACATGCTGATTTTGTTATTGCGCACCGTCTTGTACAGGCCGCCAGGATCTAGGGCGAGGATGTGATCAATCGCCTTCATATCCTTTTTCCTGGCGATAACATCCGGTTCATAATGGGTCATGTCGGAACTGGCCACCATCAGTACCCGGCTGGAAAGACCCTTGATTACTTTACCCAGGTTGCGGCCGAATTCGACAAGCTCGGGGAGAATGCCGCCACCCAGACAGATGGGAACGATTTTCAATTCCGGCGCAAGAGTCTGAAGAAAGGGAAGTTGCACCTCAAGGGAATGTTCGAATTTGTGGGCCAATTTATCCCTTCCGGTACCGGGGCAATCACTTATTATTCTTTCTACAAGTTCAACATCTACGGGGCATGCCCCGAGGGGGGTTATCCAGGCACCTTCAGGATAGACAGCCCAGGGATGTCCGTAGCCGTGATGGTTGGGGCCAAGAATTATCGCCTTTTCGGGAACCTTGATTTTGGCGAAAGTCTCTCCGGCAATGGCACCCGAGTAAATATACCCGGCGTGGGGGGAGATAACACCAAAAGGCTCGCAATATCCTTGACCTGCGGGCATGAATTCCTTGAGCATGGCTTTCAATTCATCAGGATCGGAAGGGTAAAACTGGCCCGAAACGGCAGGATTGCGCTGCATAACTTCTCCGTGAGAAAAGGTCAGCTGAAAAAGAAGGTTTTGATAAGCATCCGCAGGCCGACAATGATAAGCACCACAGCAAAAATCCTTACCAGTTTATCATGGCTGAAACGGTGCGCAACCTTGGCTCCAATTCGTGCGAACAGTGTGGTGAAAGGGGTACAGATGCCCACCACCAAAACATTGACATAACCTAAAGAAAACTGGGGTATGCTGGGCTCATGCCAGCCATGAAACATGTAGGAAAGGGTACCGACAAAGCAGGAGACGACAATTAAGGCGCTTGAATTGGCAATGGCTGAATGCATGGGGATCTTGAGCGCGAGAATCATAAGGGGGAGGACAACAACCGCGCCGCTGACCCCGAAAAAAGCGGCAAAAGACCCGCCGGCCATGCCGACCAGGAAAAGATGACGGGTAGATATCCTTTCCGTTCTATGTGGTAATGCCTGGGGCTTGGATGAAAAAATGTGAATGGCGACACCAGTCAACATGATGCCGAAAAGAGCTTTCAGCCATATCCCCGGTGTCCAGGCAGCAGCTTGCGCACCTATAATCGCTCCGCAGGCGCTGCCCAAGGCAAGACGGTAAACCTGATACCATTCGATGTTGCCTTTTTGAAAATGGACAAGGGAACTGCTGATTGCGGTAAAAAAGATGATAGCGAGGCTGGTGCCGAAAGCGGTGTGAACGATAATTTCGTGTTGGAAGCCAACGGCCTCGAAAACCACGAGAAAAAGGGGAATATAAATGATGCCGCCGCCGAGACCGAGCAAACCTGCCAGGAAACCGGCAAAAGAGCCGAGTAATCCGAAGGTAAAAATAATGGCAAGGGAAAATTCCTGCATTTTCTCCGGAAAAATAAAAAGTCAGCCTGTGGGGCTGACTATCAGATGTTGCGTTATAAAATTGGAGGCCCCGACCCGATTCGAACGGGTGATGGAGGTTTTGCAGACCTCTGCCTTACCACTTGGCGACGGGGCCCTGTTCACAGCAAACCAGTGCCTGTAAAAAGTTCGAGTATTGATATCAGACATGCCTCTCCGGTGTCAAGGGGAAAAACTTAAAAGGATTGCAAATTGGTTTTATTTCAAATTGTTAGACTATTTTGCCTAAAGTAATTTCTATTTAAATTGTTTTAGTTTGTTGGAAAATTGGAGGATGGAACCTGAATTCTCAACTGCACGCTGCTATCTTTGGTTCTTTTCCCGGTACTCCAATGGATCGTACCAAGATCGTCCTGGTCGCTGTTATACGATGTCCCACCAACATCAAACCAGGAGCCCAAGGGAACTTGCAAGCGAGTTGACGCTTGTTGGTAATCGACCATAGGGGGGGTGTCATTATATGCAGATCGCTGGTTGCGGGGGCTTTCCTGGAAAGGAATAATTTGAACCTCAACCATCTTGCCGCGCAAGTTCGGGCGAACAACAAAACCTGTGCGGGTTTTTTTATAGTCGGTTTTCTGGTAAAACCCCTGGTTACGGCCATTAACCATGGCAAGTTCACTGGTGTAAGGAATATCCTCACCCACAACAATGAAAGCATCTTCACCATCCAAAACCATTATGTGCTGGGTCACTGAGCTGCGGGTATTGCCAAGACGAGTTCCCGCATAAACCGGTTTTGAGGACGATGAACCTACCCGAACGGCGTTTTTAATGCTGCTTTTAAGCTGTTTAACCTCAATCATGAGAGTTTTTCTAGGCACATCGATCTGATCAAGAAATTGGCGGATTTTTTTTTGGCTTTCGGGTGTGGCGTTAATAATAAGCTTTTGTTTCATATTTTGTACTGTTTCGCCTTTTTCAAGAAAATTTTCAACCACCGGCAAAACAGTTTTTATATCCGCATGCTTTACCTCATGAACTTGAAGCATCTTTCCGTTTGAGGCAAAAACCAGGGCGCCCCAGAGGAGAATAGCGGAAAAGAATAAAAGTCGAAAAAGAGTTGTCATTGCGGCCCTGATGAAATTATGTTTTTATAAATGAAGATCAACAATTTGTTCGTCAGAAAGAAGCTACCTGATTTTTCACATATCGTCAGGTTATATAAAAACATTAGCAGGACCTTTAAAAAAGTTACAAGTAAAAACCTGAAATTAGATAAAACGAATATTCTTTCAACCCTCACCAGGGAACGTTGTCCGATGCAGAAAAAAAATCAACTGATCCTTTATTTACAGTCGCCTTCAGTCTAAATTTTTCCGGTTTTTGTCCATTTTTCAAAATTTTTTCGAGGAGCTTAACGGATGGCATTCAAAAAACAAAAAGCAGGGAAGCTTTTTTCTGCACTATTTATTCTGTTGGTAGCCGGCGGGACACTATTTTTTATTTTCCGGGACAAAGACGGGCCGGAGCTTGCACTCACTCCCGATTCAGGGCCTATCTCTCTTAACCCACTGTCTTTGGCCTTGAAAGATGAAAATTCAGGTTTACAAAACCTGACGATAAAAGTATCTCAAGGCGAAACCCAGATTCCGGTTTTAGCAAAAACATATCCGGGGAAACCACGTCAAGGAACCGAAACTTTCCAGATCCCCAAACTTAAAGAGGGCGAATTCCAAGTTGAGGTTTCTGCCCGCGACGGTTCCTTTCTTGGCGGCAACCTGACAAAGGTGCAGTACAACTTTTTTTATGACAGTACTCCGCCGGTTATATCGTTGGAAACCCGTGCTCATAATATCCGTCCTGGCGGCAGCGGTCTGGTTGTCTACTCACTCTCCGAAAATGCGGTTCGAACCGGTATCAAGGTCGGCGAACGTTTTTTCCCCGGTTATTTGCAGCCTTCCGGAAAATATTATGCACTTTTCGCATTCCCTTACAATTTGAAAAGAAAAGAATTTCAGCCCGTTGTAATTGCCGAAGACCAAGCCGGCAACACAAGCGAAAATGGATTTTATTTTCATGTTGTCCAGAAACGCTTCCGTCGGGATCGAATTAATGTCTCAGACGGTTTTCTGACAGCTAAAATGCCCCAATTTAAACGTGATTTTCCAAACATCACTGATAACCTCGATATGTTCCTAAAGGTCAATCAGGATATGCGCAAAGATAACCGCCAGCGTCTTTACGGATATGGAGAAGGCACAGCTTCACAACCGCTATGGGAAGGGAACTTTTTACGCCAACCCGGTTCGACAATGGCCACATTCGGCGACATTCGCTCTTATTACTATAAGGGTAAAAAGGTGGACACCCAAACCCATTTGGGGGTCGATCTGGCCTCCACCGCTCAGGCCCCGATTCGTTCGGCCAATTCAGGCAAGGTTGTCTTTGCCGGATTTTTCGGGATTTACGGCAATTGCGTCATCGTCGATCACGGTCTTGGCCTGCAAACGCTATACGGCCATTTGACTCGTATTGACGTCAAAGAGGGGCAAACCATCACCAAAGGGGATATCGTGGGCACAAGCGGTACCACGGGCATGGCCGGGGGAGATCACCTTCATTTCGGCGTGCTGGTATCAGGTCTCCCGGTTAACCCCGTTGAATGGTGGGACTCTCATTGGCTACAAGACAACATCAGCCGTAAAATCAGTCCCGCCAATTAGGTGCTTACCCATACAGGCCAGAAACAAAAAAACTCCACAAAAATTTGTGGAGTTTTTTTGTTTTTTGAATATTTTAGGGTCATTTTAAAGCTTGGCAACCCTGGCTGCTGCTGGACCTTTATCCCCATTTTCCACATCAAACGAGACTCGCTGTCCCTCTGCCAACGTTTTAAAACCATCCCCGGTAATTGAGGAAAAATGGACAAAAACATCGGGTCCCTCATCTTGTTGAATAAAACCAAAACCTTTTGCGTTATTGAACCACTTCACCGTACCCTTGGCCATTTTTTGCTCCTTTTGTAGCGGAATAACGAAAAAAAACCAGCAATTGAAAATTAATTTATGAAAAAAACTTTACCATAAAAAAATAATATTTCCCGATACCCCAAAAAATTTTTTCCAATTTATTATTTTTCGCCGCATGGTCTCTTAACCCGCTAAAATTAATGGTATTAAAATAAGCCGAATTTTATCTTTCCTATTGTCATTTTTTTCCCGTTATGTTCAAAATATAAAAATTTTCCCATAACGATTTTGGGCAGAAATCAGAGATTGGAAATGCCCCCCGTTTTGCCAATGGATGGACAATACAGGGTCGCCGGATGTGCCACATCTTTTAAATGGGAATGCTTTTTGCTCTTTTGATGGAAAAAAATTTTTATCAAAAGAGAGCAATGAATAAAATCATGCCCGAATATGTCGAAACCTCAAGAAGAGGTTTTCTCAAAATAGGTCTCTTAGCTGCAGGCGGTTTGGCTTTGCCATCGGTATCTCTCGCCGCTGTTTCCGGTTTTACACCTCCTCGTGAAAAATCTTTGACCCTCTTAAATCCACATACCGGGGAAAATCTAAGCAACATCGTCTACTGGGAAAAAGGCAGCTATTTAACCGAAAGCCTCGACACTATCAACTTTCTTTGCCGAGACTACAGGACCGGCGAGGTTAAGCCTATAGACCCTCAATTGCTTGACCTTCTCTTTGAAATTAACCGCAGACTCCCAGCTTCTAAACCCCAAAATATCATTATTTCCGGCTACCGCTCACCCGAAACCAACGCAAACCTGCGCCGTAACAGCCGCGGGGTCGCAAAAAGAAGCTATCATCTGAAAGGTCAGGCCCTGGATATCAGAATCCCCGGTAGTGACCTCCGCACTCTGAGAAAACTTGCTCTCAAACTTCACAACGGCGGGGTAGGCTATTATCCCAGGTCACAATTTATTCACATCGATACCGGTCCGATCCGTACCTGGTAGACGGCAACGCCAAATTTTGGTCCAACAAAAAAAGGCCCCTCAAAAAAGGGGCCTTTTTTTGTTGATTTGGTATTTTCAGAACATCAAGTCAGGGAGAGCAGGGCACCCACCAATAATCTCTCATCAATAAGAGGGCGGCTCTTGCGGCCCATAAGCTTGCACTTAATAGCCTTAACGCCTGTTCCCCTCAACTCTTCGGGGCCAAGGTTTCCCGGGTAGCCCTGAAAGCTATCATCCATCAATACGTAATTGAGAAGCTGACTGTTTTCAAACATACTTGTCTCTCCCTGCCTAAGGTAGTGAAGCAGCTCTTTTAGCTGATCTACCAGAGATTTTCCCACCAGTTCAGGATCGGGTGAGGTATTGGGTATGAAAACCTTGGGACAGGGATTAAGACTGATGGCTTCCCCCATACCGGCGGGAAGACAATTGGCAATCAGGCTGGAAAAAAAGCTTCCCATGGGAAAGCAGATCAGATCAGCCTGGGAAACCAGTTCCTTTATGGCAGGACGAATTCTGACTTTTACTTCAGTGTCATTATCCAAGGAACTCGTGAAAAAAAAGCGTTTAATGGATTTTTCCAGGGGAGGGGCTTCCTTCCCGGTCAGGTTATGCTGGCCGACGACAACACTACCCCCCTCCAATTCGGCAGCAAGATGGAGAAACTGATCGGTAACAGGTTTAACGATCCCCCGCACATGAGCCAGATTGGAAAAAAGGTAAATGACGGGATCGAGTTGCTGCCCTTGTTTGAGGTAGCTACCGGTAATAACAAGGTTACCAATACATGCGTTTTGGAGATCAAAATCCCGGGGCATTTTTTCGACAAAATGGGACAGGTGGTCCTGAATAATACCCCGCATGGGAATGGGAATCTCCCTGACCAAATGGTGACGGCCCTCACCCATAGAAACAAGGATTTCTTGCAACTCCGACAAGCTTTTATTCTTTGGGAGACGATGGGAAAACAGTTGGTAAACACTCGGATTCCCTGTAACACTACGGTCAGCCAGGGCCATCAGACGATGCCTGATATCCCCGACAGCGGGCATGTGAAAAGCTTTTCTTAGAGTCGCTGAACTGCCACCTGAATCCATAGAAGCGATAATATGGATGGAATTATGGGTGTATTGAACCAGTTCCTGACTGACTTTCCGCAAAGAGCTGCCACCGCTGAAAAAAAGGATTTTGGGTCCAAGCTCGGGATTTCTGCGGCAAATCTCGATGCGGCGTGGTTCGGGAAGGTCTGTGCTGCGACAAATAGTGATACGCATGTTCCCATTCCAAAAAAGGTTGGTCCGCTTAAAAATTTTACCTTAGAGGGATTGTTTACAGGATTCGAGCTCTGCAAAAAATATGCATAGGAAGAGGTGAGTACTTAAAAATTTTTAGCAAATGCGGGGAAGCTGCTCTCCCGACAGCATATCCACAATCCTGCGGCCACCGATGGCAGTGTGCAGAGACACCCGACCCTCGGATTTTTGGGCCTGCACGACTTGGCCGATAATTGCGGCCTCTCGACCAAAGGGATGTTGCCGAAGAAGGTGTAGGATATCATCTGCCATCCCACCATCCACCACAAAAAGGACCTTGCCCTCATTAGCAACATAAAGAGGGTCCAGGCCAAGAATTGAACAGGCTCCCTCCACGGATTCACGGACCGGCAGGGTCGCTTCTTCAAGTTCAATATCGATCCCTGACTGAAGTGCAATTTCTTTAAGGGTGGTGGCCACTCCGCCCCGGGTCGGGTCCCGCAAGGCATGAATATGTTCGCCATACTTTTCAATAGCGTCAAGAACCAGACCATTGAGAGGGGCACTGTCGGAAAGGATGTCGACCCCAAGCTCCAATCCCTCGCGGCTGGCGAGAACGGCAATGCCATGGTCTCCGATAGTACCGTTGATAATAACCTTGTCGCCGGGCTTGGCTCGGTTCCCTTCAATCTTGAGGGAATGCTCGAAAACTCCGATTCCGGAGGTATTGATAAAAATTTTGTCAGCGGCTCCGCGGGTTACGACCTTGGTATCTCCAGTGACAATGGAAACGTTGGCCGCAAGAGCTGCATCACGCATCGATTCCACGATAAAGCGAAGTTCCTTTATGGAAAGACCCTCTTCGAGGATAAGACCGACACTGATGGCAAGAGGTCTTGCACCACTCATAACCAGGTCATTGACCGTACCGTTGATGGCAAGGTCGCCAATGTTGCCTCCTGGGAAAAAGACCGGGTCCACTACATAGGAATCAGTGGTAAACGCAAGGCGGTCACCGGAAAAAGGAAGAACGGCGGCATCATTCTGGTTTTTCTGGGAAATTCCGGAAAGGGTGGGGATGATGATTTCATCCAGCAGCTGATGGCTCAGTTTTCCTCCACTCCCGTGGCCTAGAAGGATAAGATCGGATTTCAAACAGGACTCCTTTGAGGATGATATCGAAAAATAGTAATACCTGAAATCAGGAAACGGATTAATCGCCGTATTTGAAAGCCGCGGAGCACACCCCCTCGCTGGAAACCATGCAGGCGCCGACCGGTTCCTCGGGAGTACAGGCTTTCCCGAAAAGGGGACAATCCGAAGGCACGATTTTCCCCATAAGGATTTCCCCGCAACGACAGCCGGCCGGTTCGTGGGGAACCTCCGTCTCTATGTTCAATACCTTTTCGATATCGAAACGGGCGAATACCTCTCGAATGGCCAGACCACTGCCGGGAATTACTCCAAGACCCCGCCAACGGGCATCACAGGGTTCGAAAACCCGCTGAAGGATGTCCAGAGCCTGGGGGTTGCCGCCGGGACGGACAAAACGGCTGTATTGGTTATCCACCCTGGCTTCCTTTTCTGTAATCTGACGAACCAGCATTGCGATCCCCTGAAGAATATCAACCGGTTCAAAACCGGTGATGACACAGGGAATACGCCGGGCCGCGGAGAGTGGAATGTAGGCATTGGCGCCAATGATGGTACTGACATGGGCAGGACAGAGATAACCGTCGATCTGCAGATCGGGGTCGGCCGTCAGGGCGCTCATGGCCTGGGGCATGGTTTTATGGGCACACAGAACGAAAAAATTATTGACTTCGCGTTTCCCGGCGTCAAGGATGGATGCAGCAATAGTAGGAGCCGTGGTTTCAAAACCGACACCCAGGAAAACCACTCTTTTGCCGGGATTTTTTTCGGCAATTGAAACGGCGTCCAGAGGAGAGTAGACAATTCTCACGTCGGCGCCACAGGCCTTCTCCCTGAGCAGGCTGGTCGATGAACCGGGCACCCTCATCATATCGCCAAAAGTGGTGACAATCACATCCGGCATGCGGGCAAGGGCAACGGCTTTATCGACAAATTCGACAGGGGTAACGCAAACCGGGCAACCAGGGCCCGAGGTCAGACCCACTTTGTCCGGAAGTAGAGTACGGATACCCTGGCGGTAAATCGCCATGGTGTGAGTACCGCAGACCTCCATGAGGAATATGTTTTTATCCAGCTTCTCACTGAGTGAGCGGATAATACCCAGAAATCCGGCGGCAACCTTGGGGTCGCGAAACTCTGCGCAATACTTCAAAGGACCAACTCTCCCCTGGCGATCATGTCGCGGAAATAAACCAGGTTTTCTTCGGCCTCTTCCTGGTCGAGTTTTTCAATTGCAAAACCGGCGTGGATGAGAACGAAGTCCCCGACTTGGGGATTTTCAATCATTGCCACGCTCGCTTCTCGACGAACGTTATCCAGTTCACAGACAGCCATATCGCCGTCAAGACTGACTACCAGCATGGGAACGGCTAGACACACAATAAACTCCTTGGTAAAGAAAAACAAAAACACCCCGAAGGGTGCAGGAATTTTCGGTTGGGAAATGCGTTTATCATCATTTACTGCCACAATGATAGTTTAGATCGTCAAAAAAAATCAAGATGTGATCAACCATCACCCAGGCCACAATTTATATTTGTTTGCAAAGAAACCAAAAAATAAGTTTTTCAACCTCAGCCTCGGTGGATAATAACTTAATGAACAGGGCCATGGAACCCGATATCAGCCTGATCGTGCCGGTTTTGAATGAAGAGATGAGCCTCCCTGCGTTTTTGGAAAGTATAAAAAAGCAGAGAGACATCCCCTTTGAGGTCGTATTCTGCGACGGTGGTTCAACGGACCAGACCATAAACTTGCTGAGATCTTACAAATCTGAACTCATGTTACGGGTCGTGTCAGGGGAAAAGGGGAGGGGACGGCAAATGAATCGCGGAGTCCGACATGCCCGGACCCCCAACCTCCTTTTTCTCCATGCCGATTCAATATTTCCAGAATCGAACGCCCTGCGCAAGGCAGCGGATGCCTTTGAATTTGAAATTAAAAAAAATAATTGTGAAAAAATCGCCGGACATTTTTCTTTGCATTTTTTGCGAAGGAACTTCCAGCCTTCTCTGGCCTTTTACTACTATGAGTGCAAAACCTGCCTGAACCGTCCCGGCTGCATCAACGGCGACCAAGGGATATTGATCAGGCGCTCCTTTTTCCTGGAACTGGGAGGATTTGACGAATCCCTGGGCTTTCTGGAAGACGAACTGCTGGCGCGGACCATTTTCGAACAAGGCCGCTGGCTGCTGCTTCCAGGTCTAATTCAGACCTCGGCCAGACGTTTCGAAAAAGAGGGCCTTTACGAACGGCAGGTTCTCAATGCCCTCATAATGAACTTTTCCAATATTGGCTGGAATGCCTATTTTCACAAAGCCGCGGGGATTTACCAGGAACAGAACGACGCACCACGCCTTAACCTACGGCCGTTTTTTCAAACCATTGTGGCTTTACTGGAAAAGGAAACCTTTAAAAAAAGATGTTCTCTCTGGTACCGTACCGGCGCATATGTCAACAATAATGCCTGGCAGATTGCCTTTTTTCTCGATGCCAGGGCCGCCTTCAAGAAAGCTTCCAGACAACGCGATCTAGCCACCCCAAACCTGAAATTTTTTGAAACGTTCCTAAGACCTTGCATCAACCATCCTCCCGGCTTCGCTGTAGCCGGGTTTTTGACCTGGTTATGGTTTTACAGCTATCGTATCTGGATGTGGTTCAAAGCCTCTTAATTTCATGTTAAACCCCTCTTTTTTTATATATCAGACACTGGATCAGCCGGTTTTTTCAAAATTTCAGACACCAGCTTTATACTTAGTTCGCAAAAATACTCAAATTTTATATTGACCAATTATTGTAGATATACTATATCGGTATTTATCGATTATTTGAAACGGCAAATCATGATTAAATGTCTCAAGGGGCTGGCAGACCATACCCGGTTACGGATTTTAGCCCTTTTAAAGCTTGGGGAATTAACGGTTCAGGAACTGACCCAGGTCCTAGGCATGGGCCAGTCGACTATTTCCCATCATCTGAAAGTGCTTGTCGATGCCGAGGTCCTCGTGGTCAGACGACAGGGCACCTGGGGGCATTATCGCCTCAACCCTCAAAATAAATTTTTTGCCGATATTTATGCCGTCATTGAAAAAAACAAACAGGAATCTTCTCAGTATTTTGATGACTCCGTAAAAATTCTGGATTTATTCGACGAACAGCGCAAATCGAATCGCCGTTTTTTTGATCGCGAAGCATTTCAATGGGATTGTGTTGTCCGCAACCTTCTCCCTCTTCCTGATTATTCTGCTCCTTTCATGAACCTTATTCCCAAGGCAACTTTAGGAGTTGAAATCGGCTGCGGCACAGGTAACCTTTTGGAAGCGCTCCTCCAAAATTCCCAGTTTTTAATCGGGATCGATCAATCACCAGAGATGATTGCCGAGGCGCACAAAAGAGTTCATTCGAATAACCTTCGGGGGATCGATCTCCGTTTGGGGGATATGATGCATCTTCCCCTGGAAAGTAATCAGGCCGATCTCGTCGTCATGAATATGGCCCTTCATCACGCGGCGCAGCCTTTGCAGGCACTACGGGAAGTTTGCCGGGTCCTTAAAAACGGCGGTAGTCTTCTTTTGGCCGACATGCTTCCGCACGGCAAAGAATGGGCTCGGGAAAAGCTTGCCGATCAGTGGCTTGGTTTTTCCCGCCGGGATTTGGAAGAATGGCTTGCCACTGTCGGCATATCAATTCAATCCTGGCTTGAAATTAAAGGGGAAGGAAATCAGGTGAGTGTTTTTCTTCTCAAAGGCCATAAACAAATGCATAAAACTAAAACTGGAAACATGTCCCTGTTTGAGGAGTAAGAAACCATGACCGAACAACCTGAAAACGATTATTATGTCAAAGATTTAAGCCTCGCTGACTGGGGCCGTAAGGAAATGCGTATCGCAGAATCCGAAATGCCTGGTCTGATGGCCACTCGGGCCGAATTTGGCGCCAGCAAACCCCTCAAAGGTGCGCGCATTACCGGTTCTCTGCACATGACCATTCAGACGGCAGTTCTTATTGAAACCCTCGTTGAACTCGGAGCGGAAGTGCGATGGGCCAGCTGCAATATTTTTTCGACCCAGGACCATGCTGCTTCGGCCATCGCCGCCAGTGGCGTTCCCGTTTTCGCCTATAAAGGGGAATCCCTCAGGGAATATTGGCAATTCACCAAAAAAGCCCTGTCCCATCCCCAGGGGCCGACCATGATTGTCGATGATGGGGGAGATGCCACTCTGCTGGTGCATCGTGGGGCTGAAAGAGAAATCGAGTTCGAAAAAAGCGGGCTAAAACCCGAAATCTGCCGGGACAATGATGAAATTGAAATTGTCGATCAGCTTCTCAACGGCACTCTCGACGAAGATCCCTGCTATTGGCGCAATATGGCCAAAGGCCTTGTGGGTGTCAGTGAGGAAACCACCACCGGTGTACATCGCCTTTATCACATGGAAAAGAATGGATCCCTTCTTATTCCGGCCTTCAACGTCAACGACTCTGTCACCAAAAGTAAATTTGACAACCTCTACGGCTGCCGTGAATCCCTCATTGATGGTATCAAGCGCGCCACCGACGTTATGGTAGCCGGAAAGAAATGTGTGGTCCTTGGCTACGGCGACGTCGGTAAGGGCTGTGCCCAGGCTTTCCGTGGCATGGGCGCCATGGTCTTTGTCACTGAAATCGACCCTATCTGTGCCCTGCAAGCCTCCATGGAAGGCTATTCAGTCGTCCAAATGGATGAAGCCTGTGCCTGGGGAGATATCTTTGTCACCACCACGGGCAATGTTGATGTTATCAACCGTGAACACATGAACCGTATGAAAAATGAAGCCATTGTCTGCAATATCGGCCATTTCGATTCGGAAATTCAGGTTGACTCCCTTTTCAAAGACCCAACCCTGAAGGTCCACGAGGTCAAGCCGCAGGTCGATCAGATTGAATGGCCCGACGGCAAAAGGATAACCCTCCTAGCCAAAGGCCGCCTTGTCAACCTCGGATGCGCCACCGGCCATCCTTCCTTTGTTATGTCCGCATCCTTTACCAACCAGGTGCTGGCCCAGATGGAATTGTGGCAAAAAGTTGGAAAGTATGAAAAAAAGGTTTATGTCCTCCCGAAAATTCTCGATGAAAAAGTTGCAGCCCTGCATCTTTCGAAACTGGATGTCCGCCTGACCAAGTTGACTGAAAAGCAGGCCTCATATATCGGTGTCCCCGTAGAGGGGCCATACAAACCCGATTACTATCGCTATTAGATTTTCCCTGTCGAATTATCTGTTCTTATTGGTGTTTAGACAAAGGGCGCAAACAGGATATAAGGTTCTAATAGAAATTCAGTTATAATTCTACTGAGTTTCCAATCATTTAAAAAAAGCCGGATTCCGTTGGGAAATCCGGCTTTTTCCCTGAATTGCCGGCTTTTCGCAAACACTATTTTCCAGTCCCTGTAGAATGGCCTTCTGCACCAGGAATTGAGATAAAGCTTTTAATCAGGTTATTGATGAATATAGTTGCGAAAACCGGCAAGTGTACGTCAGTTCAAGCCAAGCACGGCTTAAGATGGCGAGCAATCAGCAGTTTTACTAAAATTTTTCGTAATTATTCAGCTTATCGGCACAAGGCCCCGCATCGCCCATTCCAAGGGCCGCATGAACCCATCCATGGGGCTTAGCTGCCGCCAT
>JAFGRU010000077.1 GCA_016934985.1 Deltaproteobacteria bacterium | reverse complement strand
ATGGCGGCAGCTAAGCCCCATGGATGGGTTCATGCGGCCCTTGGAATGGGCGATGCGGGGCCTTGTGCCGATAAGCTGAATAATTACTCTCTTTTTTCAAGATGGTGGATTTTTTGCGGCGAAAAACTTACTGCCCTCGGCTATTCTTTGCCATAAATCAACCATATTGGCAAAAAACAATGTACTCGGTGAGGTCCAAATCTTCATGGTAAGCAATTACTTCGCAGCCGAGAAAATCTTCCAATTTTCTTGTCGCAGGCTCGTCGGCTTTCGGAATTTTCAGCAAAGGGCGCTTTTCATAAGCACGTCGATAGTTGCAGGTGTTGGGCAGCCATGACAGTTCAAGGATATTTTCAGGAGTTAACTTCGTGCAACCCTGATTGACATCAAACCTGCAGTCGTAGACGGAGCACTTTCCGGTATCGAGATCGTAGAATTCGCAGACAACGCTTGTCGTGTAGATATCGCCCGTTTCGATATCAATAATTTTGTTGAGACAGCAGACCCCGCAATGACAGCACAGGGATTCCCACTCCTCAACGCTCAGTTCGGAAATGCTTTTATTCTGGATACATTCCGGCTGGCGCACACTCACACTCCTTTTTTTTCTTCACCTTCAGCGCTGAAACCACTTCTTCCACATGTTGGGAAAAAAGGAGCGTCAATCCTGCGGACCTCGCCTGCACGGACAATCCGCGGCAAGACGTCAGATATTCTAACGGCCCCAATCAACGGCCTCGGGGAGAATATTTCTGTATATTACACCGCCTCTCCTGAGCTGTCGAGAAATGGATTCCATGCGGTGCAACGGTTTGCCCGCTGGCCCATGAGAGCCTGGAATGCCGGCAACCGCTTCTTGATGAAGGTTTTGACCTCTCCACCATTTATTATTGCGGTGAGTCTGTTCTCCTGAAAGAGTATCGCGGCAAAGGTATGGGCAGACGTTTCTTTGAAGAACGGGAGAGCTATGCCCTGCAATTAAGCAAATACACCCTGAACACCTTCTGCGCAGTGGAGGTCCAGGCAACCACAGCTGCGCACAACCTTCTCCTGGCAGAACCTCGGCGAACAATCAAAGTCTCCCAAACCAATGGTTTTCTGTTCAAAACCCCTTGTTCATGACGGGAAATATCTTCTTGAATATTCAAAATTTGATTTTTTAGAAAGTTTTTTTTACAGTGGGCTCTTGAAAAGCCCTTCCCTTGATCTAATATTTAGGTCATCCAGTTCCAGAGTTGCCATGCCGAAAAATAGAGCCACAATCTTTCTGCCGGCTTTCTGTTTTTCCCGGTTAAGGCAACTTGCATTAATTCGAATGATGCTGATAGCTGTTTCTTAATTTTGAGCGCAAGGAGAAGATGATGAAAAAAATGGGTGGGTTTTTCGCAATCACTATGGCCCTGGCATTTGCCGTCGGAATGGCGCTGCCTTCTGCCGCTACTGCCAAGATGGTAAAAAAGGTCGACAACTTGATTGTTGCCGTCGATCAGTCTGGTTCTATGTCTGAAAACTATGCCGACACAGGGCAGAAAAAAATTGAGATGGCAACAGATATGATTTCCAAGTTTGACGGGAATGTCCCCGAGTTGGGCTATATGTCCGGACTCTACCTGTTCTCGCCCTTTGAGGAAGTCACCGCTCTGGAGACTTACCAAAACAACTCCCTCAGTTCAGCCGCTGCCAGCGTGGATACGGGAATAGGGCTGGGGGGCCGCTACACCAAACTGGGTAATGACCTGCAGGAAATCGATTCGGTGCTTGAAGGTCTTTCGGGCAAAACCGCCCTCGTCATTTTCACCGACGGCGACTCCAATATGGGAGCCGATGCAGTTGCTGAGGCGCAGGCCCTTTATGACAAATACGGCGCCAATCTCTGTATCCATGCGGTCAGCCTGGCTGACAGCAATTACGGCCAGAAGGTGATCGATGAGATTCGCGGCCTTTCGGACTGCTCCGTCAGCGCGGATGGCAACTCTCTCGCCTCCAGCGCGGGGATGGCCCAATTTGCCCAGAATGTACTCTTCGATGAAGTATCCACCGCAGCACCAGCACCTGCTCCGGCACCGGTCATGAAGAAAGAGGTCATTACTTTCAACCTTCTGTTCGGCTTCGATAAGGCGGATATTACCGACGATATGATTCCCGTCCTTGAGCAGGTTCAGATGATTCTTGAGGAAGACCCTGCCGCCAAATTCGTCGTTGCCGGTCATACCGACTCTGTCGGCAGTGAACTCTACAACCAGGGACTTTCCGAGCGCCGCGCCGGCGCCGTGAGCAATTGGCTCATCGGAAATGGGGTCCCTGCAAACCGTCTTCAAGTGGTCGGCTACGGCGAAACCATGCCGAAATTCGACAACAATGCGGAGGAAGGCCGTACTCTCAACCGCCGAGTTGAAATAATGACCAAATAACAAGCTTCAATTTCAATTAAAAAACTCTGGTGGGCCAGAAGTGATACTTCTGGCCCACTATTTTTTCAGACTGTCTTCGATAGCTACTCCGCTTTTTCCACACCCCTTTCTGGAAAAAATTGTCACCCTCTGTTAAGCTGTCAACATTGATCAGCAAGGTCAGGAAGACAAGATGACCTATTCTTTTATGTGATATCGCAGACTTAGTCTCATGCCATTATTTTTGGAACAGCGATTGCTGAATGGATTGACCACAACACTTTTTTGGGGAGGTCAATCATGAAAAAAGCCTTTAGAATTCTTCTGTTCCTGGTTTTATCAACCTTGCTTGCAGCGCCAATTTTTGCCGGCCAGCAAAAAACAAAAACTTCGCCCGGCGATGAAAAGCTGGTTGCCATGAATGCCAGCTTTCAACAGTTTGCCCAAGCAAAAATAAAAAAGCTCAACAACAACCACCAGCACTCCCGTTCCCGCATGCAGATCCAAAAAACAGGGAACGGCCTCTATTGCGCCCGCTTCCATGAAATCGACGGCTCGTCTCTGAAGTACAAAGTCCGCCGTTCCAAATCCAAAAGCGTTCCTTATGTCGGAATCCTTTCCTATCAGGAACGGGTTTATGAAGCTCTTGGGCGGTCCCCCGAAGATTGTAAAAACGGCAAGTTTGCAGCAATCTCCGTAATCCCCAACAAACACATTTTCAGCTTCAAAAAAGGCGCCTGGAACTAAATCAATCTCGCTGCCGGCCGGGGTCAGCGTTTAGGATTTGACATCCAATCCCCGCAACTGTATATTTTCGATATGTGAGTTCCCGTTTGGGGATTAATAGGGAAGACGGTGAAAATCCGTCGCGGACCCGCCGCCGTAACCGGAGACGAACCCCGCAAAAGCCACTGCCTAAAAGGATATTCTACAGGGTGGGAAGGCGCGGCTAGTAGGAAGACCCGGAAGCCGGAAGACCTGCTCAAACTGACATTGATCTTTTTCCTCCCCGGGGATTGGGAGTTGCATGTCGAGGGACGAAAAGCGGCGTCCGCTGCCTTGTATTCATTCATGGGCATGCGGACGCTTTTTTCATTCTCATCGGAAATTGTTTCTCCACCCGCCGGGATAATACCTGCATCCATGAGTTATGACCGGGCAATAGAGCAAGTCATTGGCCTGCCTAAACATTGCAAAAATCACCGACGGACCAATGGGTGCGCCTCAGATTTTTGAAACACTTGTTCAGACCAGACACTTCACTCTTTTCCCGCCCCTAACCCACGGATTCAGGTAATAATTCGGAGAACTGCCAATGAGCACACAACCCGGCAAACTTTACGGCGTCGGCGTCGGCCCCGGCGATCCCCAATTGCTGACCGTCAAGGCCGTCAACATCTTCCGTAAGGTTCAGGTCATTTTCGACATCGCCGGCCCCAACAGCCAGGAGAGTGTTTCCGGCAATATACTCAAAGGGCTGAGTGACTGTCATGCGCGCCGGGAAAGACTCCTCTTCTCCATGTCCGGATCAATGGCAAGCAGGACTGCCTGCTGGGAGAAAGCCGCCGAGCGGGTCATGGAGGTGCTTTCACGTGGAGAAAACGCTGCCGTTGCCACCATAGGCGACCCGCTCATTTACAGCACTTTCGGTTATCTACGACGACAGATCCTATTGAAAATGCCTCAAGCCGACATCGAAGTAATTCCCGGCATCACCTCTTTCCAGGCTGCCGCCGCCCTGCGCGGGGAACCTCTGGTCGAAAACCGCGAGATTCTAACCATCATCCCGGCCCTGGAGAACTCCCATTCCAATCAGGAAGCCCTGAGAAATTCGGATACCGCCGTCCTTCTAAAAACCTACCGCAACCGTGACGACAAGGTCCGCCAGGTCATGGAAACCATGATACCGGAAAGCATTTTCTACGCGGCCCGCATCGGCCACCTCGATATGGTCATGGCAACCGATCCCCTTGCCATTTCCGCCCTGCCACCTGACTACCTTTCCCTGCTCATCGCCAAAAAAGGCCCCCACGCCTGATAGGATCTACTATGGACGACGCTATAAACAATATTCGCTGGGACCTGCGAGGAACCGAGGTGGAAGCTGAAAGTTTTCGCATTATCGAAGAGGAAATTGGGGAAATCTCCTGGCCCGAGCCCGAGTGGCGGGTGATTCGGCGCCTCATTCACGCCGCCGGGGACTGCTCCCTGAAAGACCAGGTCGTCTTCGCCCACAACCCTATTGAAGCAGGCTTGCAGGCCCTTGAAGAGGGATCTCCTCTCTACGCCGATTCAAACATGATCCGCAGCGGGGTTTCGGTTCACAAATTGCGGCTTTTTTACCGCAGCTATAATCGTGATAACATTCACTGCCATGTTGCTGACGACGATGTCGCCAGATTGGCGAAAAAAACCGGTCGAACCCGGGCCTTGTGCGCGTTGGAAAAGTCCCGGCCCATTCTCGACCGCGCCATCGTTCTCATCGGCAACGCCCCCCTGGCCCTGGCGGGCCTGGCTCGCATGATCCTCAATGGCGAGGTGCGCCCCCGTTTAGTCATCGCCATGCCGGTAGGATTCGTCAATGTGCTCGAGTCAAAGCAGCTGATTATGAAAACCGAGGTTCCTCACATTATTCTCCAGGGCCGGCGTGGCGGCAGCCCCTTAGCGGTGGCGGCCCTGCACGGCATTATGGAAAACGGGACCAAGTTACATGACGGCGGGTAAAAACACACCTGAATCCACGTCACTCCGCAGTGGCTTCAGCACAGGGGCCTATGCAGCAGCAACGACGGTAGCCGCCTGGCGCTGCCTGCAAGGTTTGCCTTTTAAAGAAAAGCTCAGGCTGTTATTTGCCGATGGCACAACCCGCCCTATTAACCTTGACGGCGTTGTACTGCACCCGGATAAATCGGCAGAAGCCTGGGCTGCTAAAGACGGAGGCGACGATATCGACGCCACGGACGGAGCCATCATTCGCACCAGACTCAGCCGTCTCGGCAACAGTCAGCCCCGTGAGGAAGATTTTCAGGAAAGCTGCGGGCAGGCAACCCTGATCATCCGGGGAGGTGCTGGTGTGGGCCTGGTAAGCCGGACCGGCCTTGACGTTCCCGTCGGCAAATGGGCCATTAATCCGGTGCCGAGACATATGATCGTCGAAAACCTGCGCCACAATGGAGCGGGCAGCGATACAATCCGCCTTCTGGCGGAAATTGCCATCGATAACGGCGAGAAGCTGGCTCGCCAAACCCTGAATCCGGTTCTCGGCATTGAGGGAGGGCTTTCCATTCTAGGCACTACGGGTCTCGTCATCCCTTGTTCCCATGCCGCCTATGTCGCTACCATCCGTGTCCTGGTTCGCGGCGCGGCAGCTTCCAACGTTAAAAAAGTCGCCTTGGTCACGGGCGGAAAAACTCACAGACAAATACGTAATATGCTTCCGGACATCCCTGAATATGCCTGCGTGAGGATAGGAGATTTCATCCGTGAGGCCCTCGAAATTTGTCGGCAGGAAGGCATCTCCAAGGTCTTCATCGGTTGTATGGCCGGTAAACTGGCCAAATACGCACTCGGCCACGCCAACACCCATGCCCACAGAGTGAGCCAGGATGTAGGAAAAATACTCGACTTTCTTAAACATCAGGGCTTCCCGGAGGCGGAAAAATCGAAAACCAAAGAGCTGCGCTCGTTTCGGGAATTCATGGAATCCCTGCCGCAAACCCAACAGCAACAGATCGTTGCCTTCCTGACTAAAGCTGCGGTCGATGTTTTCCGAGAATGGGCTCCCGGGCTGGAGGTGGAACTCCTGGTTTTCAATCCTCTGGGGAAGCTGCTTTCAGAAAGAGATACGCCATGAAGGGATGTCTGACCGTCATCGGCT
>JAFGRU010000006.1 GCA_016934985.1 Deltaproteobacteria bacterium | reverse complement strand
CAAACTACCGAAGAAGCGGTCGTGACGATTTGCTGAGTTAACGTCAATCAGACGAGATGGAATTTACAGCAACTTTTGGACTTGATCTGGGATAATCCGAAAGAAAAAAACGGAAACTCCCTTATCCATTAATATAAGGCAGACAGGAGGGAATAAAAGATGATGAAATGCATGGGTGTAGCAGGCCTTTTATTGTTGGGGGTAACTTTTGGCTGCTCCGGGACAGTGCCGGACAACCTGGGGGTTAGGGATGGACGCCTGAGCGCCTGCCCGGATTCGCCCAACTGTGTCAGCAGCCAGGCTCAACCGGAAGACGAAAAACATTTTATCGAACCCTTAACCTATACAGGTCCCAAAGCGGATGCCATGAAGCGGCTGTTCGGCGTGCTGAATACGCAGGAGAGGGTAAAAATCGTGCAAAAAAGCGGAGATTATCTTCATGTTGAATTCAAGACCGCTTTGATGCGCTTTGTCGATGATGTCGAGTTTTATTTTCCAGACGAACCCGTCATTCATGTCCGTTCGGCATCACGGCTGGGAACTAGTGATCTTGGTGTCAATCGTAAACGGGTTGAGCTGCTTAGATCATTATTCAATGAAAAACCGTAAGAGACCAGTGGAGAATGCCCTTTGAGGTTATGGTCACCGGTTCTCCGGGAGGGGAATGAATTCCGTTTCGCCGGGGATTTTTGGATAACGCCCTTCTTTCCAAGAGGCCTTGGCTTTATCGATCAGCTCCCTGCGGCTGGCGACCAGGTTCCACCAGACGATGCGTTTGCCAAGGGGTTGGCCGCCAATGATGACCAGCCGGGTCTCTTGCTCTGCCGTCAACTTGATTAGCGGGGATTGATCGAAAACCGCCAGGGAGTGCTCATCAATAGTGGCCCCCTGCACCTGAACGGAACCACTGACCACATATACCGCCCTTTCCTCACTACCCTGAGGCAGGACTATGGCAGCCCCCTTTTCCAATGAGGCTTCCACATAGAGAGTAGGTGAGAAAGTTCTGACCGGCGAACGGATTCCATAAGCGTCGCCAATCAATACTCGGACGGTTGCTTTGCCCATTTCCTGGCGGATAAATCGGTCGGCTTCGTAGTGAATAAAATCCGGCTCGGTTTCCTCCTGCTCTTGCGGCAGGGCGATCCACAACTGCAAACCGTGGGTGCTGTGCTCGGTATCACGCTCTTCCGGCGGGGTTCGCTCCGAATGAACAATCCCTTTGCCGGCGGTCATCCAGTTGATGGTGGCAGGTTTGATCGCTTGCACGTTGCCGAGGTTGTCGCGATGCAGGATTCTGCCATCAAACAGATAGGTAATGGTGGCCAGGCCGATATGGGGATGGGGCCGCACATCGATTTCTGCTCCCTGCGGAAATCGGGCAGGGCCGATGTGATCGAAAAAGATAAAAGGGCCCACCGAGCGCAATTGGTCGGAGGGCATGAGGCGGCGTACTGAAAAGCCGCCGAGATCTTTCTCGACGGGCCTGATGAGCGACCTGATCGGGGCATTTTGAAGGCACCTCTGTTGTTTGCAGAGGCCGATGCCTGCCAGCAGATCGCTCATGTTTCAACTCCTCTGAGGATTTTTTTTATTTGGTGGCCTCTTTGACTGTTTCCCCTACCTTTTCCTTGGCATCTTTTGCGCCTTCCTTGGCTTTCTCAACCGCCTGGTCTATTTTTTTGCCCATTTTTTCCGCCGTCCCTTCGTCTTTTTTGCAGGAGGTCAGGTTAACGCTGAGAAATAAAAGGGGAAGAAGCAAAACGGCCAAAGCCATCAGTTTTCGGATTGTTCGGATCATGGTTTTCTCCTTGAAGTTTTGTGTTTGAGACAGATCACTCTTTTTTCTCCTCCATAAAAGGATATCCTAGAAAAAAAATTTTTCAGGTCCGGGGCTGGATTTTATAAATTGCTGTGAACAGGGTATGTTAAGCCAGGTTCTTCTGCTTGCATGCCATTGGTTGCAAGTTTGAAATTTGATTAGAAACTTTCATTGAGCCTGGAGGCGTGGCTGGATGTGCAATGTATTGAGGCTTTTAGGGGGGTGAAAAAGGTGTCTGAGCCCAGAAGATCGGCGAAATTGTGCCCCTCACCCATTATCTGCGCATCGTACGCGGCATTCTTTTTAACGGCAACGGTTTGGTGGAGATTTTTCCTAAGCTCTGGCCCATTGCCGCCTTTCTCTCGGTGGTTCTCTTTGGCGGCCTCAAACGCTTGCATAGAACCCTGGATTGAATTGGGTCGTTTGCGGATTATAGCGGTTGGCGGTCGAGGGAGCGGTATTGAATGGCTTCGGCCAGGTGGACTTGTTGAATATCCTCGCTGCCTGCCAGATCGGCGATGGTGCGGGCTACCTTGAGGATGCGTGTGTAGGTGCGGGCGGAAAAGCCGAGGCGGTCGGTGACCATTTCGAGGAGGTTTTCGGACTCCGGTCCGACTTTGCAGAATTTGCGCAGATGACGGCTCTCCATCTGGGCGTTGCAGTGCAGGCGGTAGGGTTTGAGGCGCTGGCGCTGGATTTGACGGATGCTGTTGACCCGCTCACGGATGACAATGCTGGAGTCGCCATCCTTGGGTTCGGAAAGCTCCTTGTATTGAATGCGGGGCACCTCGACCTGGATGTCAATGCGGTCGAGAAGCGGCCCGGAGAGGCGGTTGCGGTAGCGCTGTATCACTGCCGGTGTGCAGGTGCAGGCATGTTGAGGATCTCCGAGGAAGCCGCAGGGGCAGGGGTTCATGGCCGCCACCAGCATAAATGAGGCGGGATAGGTGATGGTGGTCAGGGCGCGGCTGATGGTGACCTCGCCGTCTTCCAGGGGCTGACGCAGCATCTCCAGCACGTTCTTCTTGAACTCGGGGAGTTCGTCTAAGAACAGCACGCCATTGTGGGCCAGAGAAACCTCTCCCGGCCTGGGTATGGTGCCGCCGCCGATGAGGCCGGCATCGGAAATGGTGTGATGTGGACTGCGAAAAGGACGGTTGCTGACCAGTGCCTCCTGAGGTGAAAGAAGGCCGGCAATGGAATGGATTTTCGAGGTTTCCAGGGCTTCCTCGAAGCTCGGTTCCGGCAAAATTGTCGGCAGCCGCCGGGCCAGCATGGTTTTTCCGCTTCCTGGAGGGCCCGTAAGGAGAACATTATGGCCGCCTGCCGCCGCTACCTCAAGAGCCCTTTTGATGCTGTCCTGGCCCCGGACCTCGGCGAAGTCCTCTTCATAAAAACGCTGTCTGCGGAAGAGTTCATCCCTGTCAATCTTGCAGGGGGAGAGAGTCGTGTTTCTGCTCAAAAAATCGACCACTTCGCCGAGATGATTGACCCCATAGACGTTGAGACCGGTGACGATGGCCGCTTCCCTGGCGTTTTCGCTGGGAAGGATCAGCCCTTCAATGTTCCAGGAGCGGGCCGAAACCGCCATGGGCAGGGCTCCGCGGATCGGTTTGATGCGTCCGTCGAGGGAAAGTTCGCCCAATAGCAGCCATTTTTGTGACACGGGTTCCGGGAGGGTTCCGGCGGCGCTCAGAATGCCGACGGCGATGGGAAGATCGTAGGCTGTACCGTCTTTTTTGATGTCAGCAGGTGCGAGGTTGACGGTAATCCTACGGGTTGGAAAGGAATAACCTGCGTTTTTGATGGCGGATTTGACCCGGTCTTTGCTCTCCTTGACGGCTCCTTCGGGAAGTCCGACCGTGGCGAACTGGGGAAGGCCTTGAGCAATGTCGACCTCGACTTCAACCGGAAATGCATCGACCCCAAGCAGGCCGCCTGATAATATTCTTGCAATCATCCTCACCCCTTATTGTTAAACCCGGTGGCAAATATAAGCAAAATGGATGCCTTTGCCCTGGTTTTTTGCTAAAGGATGAAAAAGAAGCGCATGGGTCAATGAGTTTTTCCGGAAAATGATGCAAAATATCAATCCATGGGGTTGTTCTTGGGATTAGATATGCAAGCAAAACATATTAAGACCTTGTTTTGTGTGTTTCGAACTTATAGAATAACAATCATTTTTGCGAACCAGCTGTTTAAACTGATGGTGTGTTTTTCTTTGATGCAATTAACCGGCTTTTCAGGGGTGCAAGCTTGCTAAGAAGGTTCGGGCAATTTCTGATCTGGTTTACCCTTTTTATTTTAGTACTTTTAGCTGTTGACCTGAGCATGATCTATATTCCTTCCCAATCGCAAGGTTTCAATCAAGTTCGCAATATCTATCTTGATTTCCGCTTTCGCCTGTTGGCATTTGTGGCCGGAAACTCGGGCAACGATTTAGATAAATTTTTGCGGAACAGACTTTCTGACAAGGGTGGTTCGCGGCTTCCTTTGCAGGAAAAAGGACCCCGTTTCTTTTATGTCGATGGCAACGGTGAAATCCGTTTTGTTGCAAACCTGGATGAGGTTCCCAGTGGTTATCGTTCCCAGGCACAAAAGCTGGAGCGTTGAGTATCAGGATGTTGAATTGTTCCATGCCAGGTGGATAAAACAATAATTTGGTTTAAATCCTTATTAAAAAAATTATATTTTTGATTTTTCAATAGTATCATTCTTCTTTTGTCCCGGCGGACGGTGAATCCATGGCAAGATTGGTTACTTTTATCATTATGCTGATTTTCTGGGTTCTTCTCTCCGGCATGTTCGATGCTTTTCACCTGACGCTCGGGGTGGTTTCCTGCCTGCTGGTCTCTCTGGCCAGCCATGACTTTATGTTTTATGGACGACCGGGAAAGGCCTGGGGTAAGAACATGCTGGGGCTCTTTCTGTACCTGCCTTGGCTTTTTTATCAAATTTTCCTTGCCAGCATCGAAATCGCCTATATCGTCCTCCATCCGCGCATGCTGGAAATTATGGACCCGCGCCTTGTCCGTTTCCGGACCAGCCTCAAAACCAACTTGTCGAGATTTACCTTCGCCCAGTCCATTACCCTCACCCCGGGAACCATTACCGTGAACATGGCGGACAATGAATTTACCGTCTATGCACTGACGAAAAAAGCCGCCGACAGCCTTCCCGGTGAAATGGAGGCCCGGGTGGCCTCGGCCCTGGAGGGTGAAAAATGATGGCTTATGTGGTTCTTGGCTCGGCTGTCGCCCTGGTAATTTTCACGTTTCTCTGTTTATTCCGCGTGGTGGGGGGGCCTACTGTCCTTGACCGCATTGTCGGCGTCAATGTGGTGGGGGCCAAAACCACGGTTCTTCTGGTTCTCATCGGTCACATTTTTGACAATGTTTCCATGTTTGTCGATATTGCTATCGCTTATGCCATGTTGAACTTCATTCTATCCATCGGGGTGACGAAGTTTTTCCTGCGCCGGAAAATCGCCCGCTCCGATGGGGATTAGACAAAAGTCAGATAAAGGGAGTTTTTGAGAGATGTCTTTGGTCAGTTCCATATTGTTGATTCTGGGGGTCTTTTTCTTTGGCATCGGCACTATCGGGATTCTGCGTTTCCCCGATTTTTACAGCCGCCTCCACGCGGCCGGGAAATGCGATGTCCTGGCTACCACCCTGGCTCTGGTGGCGGTGGCGTTTTTCAACATTCATGATTTTTCCTGGGCCAGCCTGACCTCCTGGGACAACGTTCGGGTCAGCCTCAAGATTTTGACTATCATCGCATTTGTTTATGTGGCCAGCCCTACGGCAACTCATGCCATCACCAAAGCGGCTTTTATTGTCGGCATTGAACCTTGGGAAAAGAAAAAAAGGGACCTATGATCTGGCAAATTGATCTGTTTCTTCTGATCCTTGTGGTCATCTGCGGTTTTGGTACGGTAGCGACGCGGGGTCTGCTCTCCTCCACAATCGTCTTTTCCGCCTACAGCTTTCTCATGTGTCTGCTCTATGCGGAAATGGGTGCGGTGGACGTCGCCTTTACCGAGGCGGTAGTTGGAGCCGGCATCAGCACGATTTTTTTCATTGCCGCTCTTTTTCGTTCGACACGGCGCAGTCCTCTCATCATTCGAGGTGTTGATGACCCCCATCATTTCAAGGATCAGGGTCTGAAGCTTTTGCCTCTCGGCCTTTCCTTTATTACCGGGGCTCTGCTTTTTTACGGCATGGCTGACTTCCCCCGTTGGGGCGATCCCGGCTCCCAGCCCAATACTCATGTTTCAGCCTATTATATTAAAAACGCCGTCAGGGAGACCCATGTCCCCAACCTTGTGACAGCCGTTCTGGGGGACTACAGGGGATACGACACCATGTTCGAACTGGTGGTCATCTACTGTGCCGGCGTATCGGTCGTCAGCATTTTGAAACAGGAGGGTGAAGAGTCATGAGGACTTTGCAGCAGGACGCCCATATCCGCATGCCCTGGCAGGATATCATTCTCCAGACGTCCGTGCGGGTGCTGATCCCCTTTATCCAGCTTTTCGGACTCTATGTCATCGTCCATGGGCATTACAGTCCCGGCGGCGGTTTCCAGGGCGGGGTTATTCTCGGATCGGCGATTATTCTTATGGCGCTGGTTTTCGGCCTGCGCGCCAGCATGCATTATATTTCGGAAAACGCCAATAAAACCCTCTCAATTCTGGGGCCCTTTGTTTTTTGCTTCATCGGTGCTCTGTGCATCGTTTTCGGTGGCGGTTTCCTCGATTACGGCGCCTTGAACAAGATCATCCCCCTCGGCTGGAACGAGTGGCGTTCTTTCGGGATTTTCCTGGTGGAATTGGGGGTCGGCATCGGCGTAATGAGTATCATGTTGAGGATTTACCGGGTTCTTTCTTCCGGTGGAACCATGGACCGGGGGCTCTGATATGGACGCCTGGCTTTTTGAAATCATCGGAAAATTCAACTACTGGATCTATGTCGTGCTGATGATGACCGGATTTTACGCCATGATCCGCAAAAATAATCTCATCAAAAAACTTCTCGGCATGAACATCTTTCAGACGGCCATCATCCTGCTCTATATTTCCATGGGCTCCAAGGTCGGGGGAAAAATACCGATTCTGGATAAAGAGCAGGCTTTGGCCGGAGCGGTACAGGTTGCTGACGTGGTCAACCCTCTTCCCCATGTCCTGATGCTGACCGCCATTGTCGTTTCGGTGAGCGTCACCGGGGTTGCCCTGGCCGTCGCTTTGCGCATCTACAAAGAGTACGGCTCCATCGACGAGGACCAGATTCTCGAAAGGATCGGCAAGTCATGAACCATAATCTGCCGGTTCTGGTCCTGGCTTTTCCCCTACTTGCGGCTTTTGCCGTCAACCTGCTGGGCAAGATATCCAAGAAACATGTTGCCCCCTGGACCCTGGCCAGCCTAATCCTTTCTGCCGGCACTTCTCTTTGGGTTTTGAAGGATGTCCTGCAAAACGGCAAATTTTCCTACACCGTCGGTGGCTGGATGGCTCCCTATGGCATCGAACTGGTACTCGACCCCTTGAGTGCCCTGATGCTGGTCATGGTTTCCTGGGTAGCGCTTATCGCTACCTTTTCAGCCCTGCCGAGTATTAAAAAGGAGATGCCCGGTCGCGAACATCTGTTTTTCTCCCTTTATCTGATCCTGATATGCGGGATGATGGGCCTGGTCATAACCGGGGATGCCTTCAACCTTTATGTGCTGCTGGAGATAACCTCCATTACCACCTACGGGCTCATCGCCATGGGCAAGGGAAGAGCTCCGCTTTCCAGTTTCAATTACATCATTATGGGGACCATCGGGGCCTGTTTCTATCTGCTGGGGGTCGGCTATCTCTATCTTCTCACCGGAACCCTGAACATGGCCGATATTGCCAGCCGCCTTCCCGCTCTTTATGAAAGTCCGACGGTGGCGACGGCTTTCTGTTTTTTAATAGTGGGGGTATGGATAAAGATGGCTTTTTTCCCCCTTCACGGCTGGCTTCCTAATGCCTACACCTATGCTCCCAAGGGGGCGAGCGTGTTGGTAGCGCCCCTGATGACCAAGGTCTCGGTCTTTTTGATGATCCGCATAATGTTTTCCATCTATTCTCCGGAATATGATTTCCTAATGCATTTAGGGATTAAAAATCTGGTGGTCTGGGCTGCGACTATAGCTATTGTCGGCGCTTCGTTGATTGCTTTGACTCAAAAAGATTTTCTGAAAATGCTTTCCTACATTGTGGTCGCCGAAGTTGGTTACATGGTGGGCGGTGTCTGGCTGGCGAATCAGGAGGGACTGACGGGGGCGATTTTTCATATTTTGAACGATTCTCTAATGACCCTCTGTTTTTTTCTGGTTGCCTCGGCCATTGCCTATCGTACCGGCTCAAGTCGCATTGCGGATTTTCGCGGCCTTTTCCAGAAGATGCCTTTAACCATGCTGGCTTTAAGTGTGGGTGCACTGTCGGTGGTTGGCGTACCACCCACCTGCGGTTTTTTCAGCAAGTGGTATCTGCTCTTGGGCGGCGTGGAGGCCGGGCAGTGGGAGTTTGTCGCGGCCCTCATTTTCAGCAGCATTGTCAATGCCGTGCTTTTTTATCGTGTCTTCGAGGTGGCTTTTTCGCACTCCGAGGAGGAGCCTTCCTTGAAGTTTGAGAACTCCCGTATTCTGGAAACATCCCCAATGATGATTCCACCGCTGGTTGTGATCCCCGTCGTTCTCCTGGTTATTGGTCTGAGTGCCGGGCCTTTGGTGCGTGAGGTCATCCGCCTGGCTGTTCCAGCGCTTTGATATGCCGATTGCTGGTTTTCTGAATTGAAAGTGGAAGATGCAATATTCTGACTCCCTGGTTCCTTTAATAATAATTTTTATGGCCATGGCGGGGATTTTCCCAATCATGCTGGCCGGCAACAAGCCGTCCCTGCGCAGCAAATTCATCGTTGGGGTGGCGGTTTTGGTGTTTGTCACGGTGGCGGCCCAGGTTCCGGCCATTTTTGGCGGCCAGGTTCTCACCTGTACCCTTGCCAAGGTGCTGCCCGGTGCCTGGATCAAGCTGCGTATCGATGCCATGGGTCTTATGTTCGCCCTGGTGGCGTCCTTTTTGTGGATTTTCACTTCCTTTTATGCCATAGGCTACATGGGCTCCCTCAAGGAGCATGCTCAGACCCGTTTTTTTGTTTTTTTTGCCATTGCCATCGGTGCGGCCCTGGGGGTGGCGTTTTCGGCCAACCTCCTGACCCTGTACCTGTTTTACGAGGTTCTCTCCCTTTCGACCTATCCCCTGGTTGCTCATGACCAGACGGAAGAAGCTTATGCCGCGGGCAGAAAATACCTGACCTACCTGCTCGGTTCCTCCATTGCCTTCATTCTGCCGGCTATTTTCCTGACCTATTACTATACCGGCAACCTCGATTTTGCCGACAATGTTAGAAGCGGAATTTTCTCGGGAGCTGTCCCACCTAATGTCGTCCGCCTGATCTATGTCCTGTGCCTTTTCGGTTTTGCCAAATCGGCCATCATGCCTCTGCACCGCTGGCTGCCGGCGGCCATGGTCGCTCCTACGCCTGTCAGTGCCCTGCTTCATGCGGTGGCGGTGGTGAAGGTCGGGGTTTTTTCAACGACCCGGGTCATGCTTTACTTTTTCGGTGTGGAAACCATGGACAGCCTCGGCCTCGGCATGCCGACAGCCTATTTTGTTTCCATCACCATTATTGTGGCGTCCATGGTCGCCCTCACCAAGGACAATCTCAAGGCCAGGCTGGCTTATTCCACCATCAGCCAGCTTTCTTATATCATTCTCGGGGTGGCGCTCCTTACCCCCCAGGGCATCAGTGGCGGGCTGATTCATATTGCCAACCATGCGTTCTCGAAGATCACCCTCTTTTTCTGTGCAGGTGCAATTTTTGTTGCCAGCCACAAGAAAAACATATCCGACATGAACGGCCTTGGCCGCCTCATGCCCTTCACCTTCGGAGCGTTCGCCATAGCCTCTCTGAGCATGATCGGGGCGCCGCCGGTGGCCGGATTCATTACCAAGTGGTACTTGTTTTTAGGTTCTCTGGAAGCGGGACAGGTCGGGATAATACTGGTTCTTGTGGCCAGCACCATGCTCAATATCGGCTATTTTGCACCGGTGGTCTACCGCGCTTTTTTTGCCTCGCCCATGGCCGGCAAAAGCGGTGAAGGGTTGCGTGAGGCGCCCCTGATCATGGTGATCCCTCTCTGCTGTTCCGCTTTTATTTCCATCCTTATCGGCTTCTATCCTGATTTTCTCATGACCTTTGTCAAAGGAGTTCTGGGATGAGATTTTCCCGTTTTCTCGAAAAAATGGAAAAAAATCAGGATGTTATGAAGGGAATCGGTCTCATTGGCCTCGGTCTGCTGATTATTTTTGATACCGTCTGGGTCGGTAAGGAGCATGCCCATACCGCAGCCGAGAGAATTCCGGCCTTCTGGTCGATGTTCGGTCTGGTTGCATGCCTGGTCATCATCATTTTTTCCAAATGGCTGGGTCATCTCGGCATTATGAAACGGGAAGATTTTTACGATGACTGAGTTTTGGATTCATCCTTCTCTCATCCTTATCCTCGGGGCCGGATTGATTCCTCTCTTCAAGGGGAGGGTTCGCAAAGCCTGGCTTGTCGCGGTCCCTCTGTTGACCTTTATTACGGTTCTCACGCTGGCCGACGGTTCTTCCGGGCTGGTGCGCTTTCTAGACTGGACCCTGGTGTTTGGCCGGGTGGATGCCCTGAGCCGGATATTCTGTTTTATCATGGCCCTCATGTGCTCCATTGGGACAGTTTACGGTTTGCATGTGGAGGACAACCTGGAACGGATTGCCTCCTGGCTCTATGTTGCCGGCTCCCTGGGAGTTATTCTTGCCGGGGACTTTATCGCTTTGTTTCTTTTCTGGGAGATGATGGCCTTTTCTTCGGTGTTTCTGGTTTGGTGCCGCAGGGACAACAAGGCTTTGGCCGCCGGTTTTCGCTATCTTCTCGTTCATGGTTTCGGCGGCATTGTCCTGCTGGCCGGTATCGTTTTCTATGCAAAAGCTCAGGGGGGAGATTTTTCCTTCAACCTGCTGGACCTCACAACATCGGGGATCGGCGGCTGGCTGATCCTGTTCGGTTTTCTTCTTAACGCTGCGGTTCCGCCACTTCACGCCTGGTTGCCCGACGCATACAGCGAGGGGACGGTGAGTGGTTCAGTCTTCATGTCCTGTTTCACGACAAAAACAGCAGTCTACGCCCTTATTCGTGGTTTTGCGGGGACCCCTATTCTTCTCCCCCTTGGTGTCATCATGGCTGTGTACGGGGTCGTTTATGCCGTTCTGGTAAGTGACGCCCGGCGCTTGCTGGCCTACCATATCATCAGCCAGGTCGGCTACATGGTGGCGGGCATCGGCATAGGAACGCCTCTGGCTATCAGTGGTGCCTGTGCCCATGCTTTCGCCCATATCCTTTACAAGGGTCTTTTATTCATGGGTACGGGTTCGGTTCTTTACATGACCGGTACAAGCAAATTTACGGAATTGGGCGGTCTTTATAAAAAAATGCCCAGGACCCTGCTTTTTACTGTGATCGGTGGAGTTTCCATCTCGGGTTTTCCTTTATTCAGCGGGTTTATAAGCAAATCGATGATTGTCGCGGGCGCTTTCGAAAGTCATTTCCTGTGGGCGGGATTTTTGTTGCTGGCGGTTTCTTCCGGTACATTTTTCAGCACAACGTTGAAAATGCCCTATTTTATCTGGTTCGGCAAAAACAACTGCAGCGAAAAGACCTGGGAGAAAGCCGGAGATCCCCCCTTGCACATGCAGGTCGCTATGGCCATCACCTCGTTTTTGTGTCTTTTTCTCGGCTGTTTTTACCCGTTCCTCTACAAAATGCTTCCTTATGCCGTGGATTATGCTCCCTACACCCGTTATCACCTGTCCGAAACCCTGCAGATTCTTTTTTTTACGGCCGTGGGATTTTTCCTCCTTCTCGATATGTTGACTCCCAAGGCAACCATCAGTATCGATGTCGATGTTTTATATCGTTTCGGGGGGAGGTATCTCCTGAGATTTCTGCGCTACTTTTTCGCTGAAGATGCTTCTTTTCTGCGTTTTTTCCCGGCGGAGTTTATTTATTCAGTCAAAAGTGTTTCCGAATTTCCCGTTCAGGTCGCCAAAAAGACCGCTCTTCTGGCCTGCTGGCTGACGACTGGTTTTGTCCCGTCCATGGCTGACACGTCCCTGGATCGCTACACCTGGTTGCGGCGCTCGTCCTTTCCCGTCGGCCTCGGGGTTTTTCTGGCGGTATCTTTCCTTACGGCCATGTCCATACTCTATTTTTTCTGATGGATGGTTTTTGAAGAAAACCCAAGATATCACCAATCCTGCACTTCTTTTGGGTGATATTCCGCTTATGGAATGATCGGCCTGCCAATCAAAAATGACCGGACTTTATCTGCATATTCCCTTCTGTCTTCGGAAATGCCCCTACTGTGATTTCTTTTCCCTTGCCGGCCACTCTGACCGGATATCCGAATACGTTAAATGCCTTGTGGCGCACATGGAGCTTTTCCGAAGCAGCCAGCAGGACCCGGAACCTTTCGCTACCGTTTTTTTCGGTGGCGGCACCCCTTCCCTTTTGGAGCCGGCTGAGGTTGAGGAAATCCTGCGCTGCGCCGACCATCTCTGGGGCTTGACCGAGGGCGTTGAAATCAGCCTGGAGGCTAACCCGGGCACCCTCAACCTGGCAAAGCTCGAAGGTTATTGGGCGGCGGGCGTCAACCGGCTTTCACTGGGTGTTCAGAGTTTTCATCCTCACTTTATCGAAACTTTGGGCCGCCTGCACACCCTTGCCGATGTGGAAAACAGTTTGTCCTGGGCGCGGCAGGCCGGTTACCGGAATATCGGTATCGATCTCATTTTCGGCCTGCCGGGCCAGACCCGCGAAGATTGGCGTAGGGATCTGGAACGGGCTCTGGCCTTTGGGCCGGAGCATCTTTCCCTCTATGGTCTGACCGTGGAAGAAGGGACCGACTTCGCTTGTTTGCAGAGTCAGGGAAAGCTTATTCTGCCCGGCGAAGAGGCATGTGCTGACATGTATCAGGATGCCCATGTATTTTTAAGGGCGCATGGATACTGTCATTATGAGATTTCCAATTATGCCCGTCCTGGTTTTCAGTGTCGCCATAACCTCATCTATTGGCGGCGTCAGCCCTGCCTGGGTTTTGGCGCCGGGGCGCACAGCTTTTTGGCCCGTTCCTGGGGAGAACGCTGGGCTTCTCCCCCTGACTTGGGCCAATATGTTCACTCTCTGGAGCAGGGCGTAGACCCTGCCAGCCAGCTGGAAATTTTTTCGCGCCAGAAGGCAATGGCCGAAACCTTTTATCTCGGCTTGCGTACCTCGGTGGGTGTCTGCGAAGCTGATTTTGTCCGCCTTTATGGTGCAAAGGTCCGGGAGGTTTTCCCAGGGGCTCTGGAACGGTTGGCGGACAATCTGGTTTTTGAGGAGGGTTGCTGGCGGATGACTTATGAAAGCTGGCTCCTCTATGATTTTTTGATCCGGGAATTTTTGTGAAAAAGCCAATATTTGCCCTCTATTTGCCCCTTGACAAAGGTCGGGGGCGTTGTTATTTTGGCGGCGTTAGCACTCTGGAAGCTTGAGTGCTAAGGGCTATTTCCAGGCCGCCTGGGTGGTCTGTCATGTCAAGAGGGTTTATGATGTACCGAGATCTGAATGAGCGAAGCAGGAAAATTCTGGAGGCGATCATAGAAGATTTTATCGCCACGGGAGAGCCTGTCGGGTCACGAACGGTTACGCGGCGTCACCATCTGGGAATTTCCCCTGCAACGGTCAGAAACGTCATGGCGGATCTGGAAGAGGCCGGCTTCCTGTATTCGCCCCACACCTCCGCAGGCCGTGTCCCGACGGAAAAAGGTTATCGGTTTTATGTCGACACCATGATTGAGGTGAGGGATTTGAGTTTCAACCTGCGTAAGGCTATTGAAGACAGTTTTTCCATGGGCGGTCTAGGCCTGGAAGATAGGCTCAAGAGGGCCGGCCAGGTTCTCTCCGCCACTTCCAGTTACGCCGGTTTGGTGTCCTACCCATCATTCGAAGCGACGGTTTTTAGGCACATTGAGTTCGTTAAACTGTCGTCGAAAAAAATTCTGGCTGTTCTGGTGTCCCAATCCGGGAATGTTCAGAATAAGGTAGTTGAAGTCCAGAAGCCGATATCCAAGGGCGAATTGGAAAAGATCACCAATTTTCTTAACAGCAAGCTCACCGGTTTGCCCCTTTGTGAAGTCAAGGGTTTGATTGTCAAGGAGATGAAAGAGGAAAAAGCCCTCTATGATTCGCTATTGCAACAGGCTTTTGAATTGTCCAGGGAGGTTTTCGAGAGTCAGACGGAAGGTACCGTGTTCGTCGAAGGGGCTTCGAATATCCTCGATCTTCCTGAATTTGCCGATTTGGAATGCATGAAAAGGCTTTTTCGTACTTTTGAACAGAAGAATCTGCTGGTCGATCTGCTGGAAAAATGTCGCAGTGCTGAAGGAACACATGTTTTTATCGGTAGCGAATTTGATTCATGCGGCCTGGAAGGTTGCAGTCTGGTGACCTCGAGCTACGTTAGCAAAAGTGGTATCAGCGGGACCTTGGGTATTCTTGGCCCCAGCCGCATGACCTATTCCGTGGTTATTCCCATCGTGGCTCACACCGCCCGGCAGATAAGCCGTTTTCTTGATGCGGACTGAAACAACAGGAGTGGAATAAGTGGAAGAAAATACCCCCGAAAGCCAACAGGAACCTGAAAAACAGGAAGAAACCCCGAAGGAGACAAGCGCGCCGGAGGATATTGCCCAGGAACCGTCTGAAGAGACCAGTGCCGAGGTGCCGGAAAAGACGTCGGAAGAACTTTTGGCCGAGAGTCAAAAAGAGATTGAAAAGACTCGGGATCTTTACATGCGGGCTCGCGCCGATCTGGAAAATTATCGGAGGAGGGTTCAGAAGGAAAAAGAGGATCTGATCCGTTTCGGCAATGAGAACATCATTCGCGAGCTTCTTCCTGTGATGGATAATCTCGAACGGGCTGTGGAACATGCCCGCAGCGAAAGCCAGGAGAGCGAAGGTTTGCTGCAAGGTGTGGAAATGACCATCAGTCAATTCCAGAAGGCCTTCGAGAAGTTCGGCGCCAGCACCTTTTCCGCCATCGGTGAGCCCTTTGATCCGGGAAGACATGAAGCCATGGGGCAGCTTGATTCCGATGAACATCCACCTAATACGGTGGTTCAGGAATTGCAAAAAGGCTGTCTGCTTAACGACCGTCTGTTGCGGCCGGCCATGGTCATTGTTTCCAGGGCTCCGGAAAAAAAAACGCCCCCGGACATTGAAAAAAACTAAAGAAGTTATTATCTAGGTGAAAAGAGTTTTCGTATATAAGGAGGAGAATAGATTATGAGTAAAGTTATCGGGATTGACCTGGGTACCACCAACTCCTGCGT
>JAFGRU010000005.1 GCA_016934985.1 Deltaproteobacteria bacterium | reverse complement strand
GGCAGGCCATGGCCCTCCGGGAGAGCGTACGGGGCTTCTCCAGAGCCACCTTATCTATGGACGAACTGGCCTTTCTTCTCTATGCAACACAAGGCGTCCGCAAAGTCGTTAACCCCCAGTGCGCCCTGCGCACCGTCCCTTCGGCAGGCGCCCGTCACGCTTTCGAAACCTATCTGGCCGTGACTCGGGTTGAAACCCTGGCCCCCGGCCTCTACCGTTATCTTCCTTTCGACCATCAGCTGGCTCAACTAAAGGCCGATGGCGACATCGGCAAAAAAGCCGCAGCCGCCTGCCTGGGGCAGCTTTTTGTCGCGACCGCGGCGGTGACGTTCTTCTGGTCCGTGATTCCGGCCCGCATGGAATGGCGCTACGACCTTGCCGCCCACAAGGTGATCGCCCTCGATGCCGGCCACGTCTGCCAAAACCTTTACCTGGCCTGCGGAAACATCGGCGCCGGGACCTGCGCCATTGCGGCCTATGACCAGGAAAAATGCGACCTTCTCCTCGGGCTCGACGGCGAGGAGGAGTTCACCATCTACATCGCACCTGTGGGAAAGCGCTGAGTCGTCTCCCCGGCAACGTCTGCTTTTGTTTGGAATGGTTTAAAAAATCAATTTGGTGACAGAAAGGGTGGGCAGGCATCCGCCTCCGGTCTCAAAAGACCTACAGCCGGATGCCCGGTATCACTTGGAAGCGCTCGCGCTGGTTTTTTCATTGCGGGAAAGTTTTTCTTTTGGAAGAAACACGTTGAATTTGATGCACTTTTTCAAACACTCTGGGTCAAAAGTTATTTCATAACCTTCCACGGGACAGTTTTTACAGCGCATGCCTCTGTCAAACGGACAATACATCGGTTTTTTCCTCTCTTGGCAACTGATTTTTTCTTCTTTTGATAATCATTATTCGGTGCATGATTTGTTCCGGAACATCCTCTCAGCCGGTATCCCTCGCGGCCGTTTTCCCCTCTTTTTCCAGCCCGGTCGCAACGTAGAAACTCCGTCCCCCCGAAACGAGGGTATCCACTTCCCCCGCCGCCAGCAAAGCATCCATGCGCTTGATGGTTTCCGCCACGTGCATCCCCAGTCCCCGGGAAATACCTTCCAAAGAACAGGGCCGCCGTTTGAGCAGAGCAAGGATATCGGCGTTGACACCCTTTTGGGGTGGAATAACAGAAGCATTGTCATTCTCGTCCCCACTGATAATCTCTACCGGGCCTGGAAAATTTTTGGCCAGAGCCTGCAGCTGATCTGGAGGTAAAGCCTGGGCAAACTCCTCGGCGCATGGCCGCCAGGCAGTATTGAGCTGAATACGCGTCGGCTTGATGTGGTTGGCCAGAGCGGCAATCTTTTTCACTTCCGAGGCAATACCCGTTACCCCGGCAAGGAGAAGGATCTCAAGCCAGACTTCTCCCGGGAAGCGCTTGGCAAAGGTGGCTATGCCGCCAATCATGCGCATAAAGGTGATGTCCCGATGGGGACGGTTGACATAACCGAAAAGAAATTCATCCCCCGCGTCCAGGGAGGGCAGTACCAGGTCGGCCGCCATCAGGGCATCCTGCACCTCATCCTGCCACAACAGCGATCCATTGGTCAGTACCGCGACAGGGATATCGGTAAGCTTCTTAATCTGCCTTATCAGCTCGCCGATCCCGGAATTCAAGGTTGGCTCTCCCGAACCGGCAAGGCTGATGTAATCAGGGCGATCGGCTGAAGTCAGCTTTTCTTCCAGTTCCCTGAGGATATCAGGAACCGCGATATACTCCGCGCGTTTGAGGGTTTTATTCGTGGTACGGCCCAGTTGACAGTAGACACAGTCATAGGTACAGGTCTTAAACGGAACAAGATCGATTCCGAGAGACCGTCCCAGACGTCTCGATGGGACCGGGCCGTAAATATACCGAAGGCCGTTCTGATTCATGATGTTCACCGTACTGCGTTTCAATCCCCGGGTTTTGCCTTTTCAGGCCCGGTTCATGGGCGATCCGCAGTTCTCACAACGACTCATGGTACAAGGGACACCTCTTTCGTGGGGAAACTTGCTGCCGCACTGCGGACAAACGCAAAAACCCTCGGGACCGGCAGCAACGGGACCTCCCATGCGGCCAGCCCTCGTGCCGGGGCGCTGACCCTGGCCACCCCCTCTACCCATTCCGCCACCCGGTGCCTTTCTGTTACGTCCTTTTCCAAGCATAGCATCTTTCCTTTCCCCGGCTGTCGGCCAGAAATCAAAATATTCATAACGACTTTTTATAGAGCATTTGCTGCACCAAATTCAAAAGCAAAAGGAAAAGAAGCTAACACACTGTAAAATAACGATTTAAAAATAGAAACAAGGGCACAGCACAATTGAAGAGTCGCTTTAATGCATCTTTTTATAAATTTCATTAGTGCAAACTTGCTACTCATCTGGCCGAGTCATAACATCGGAACCCCGCGCTTCCCTTGGATGTTGACCCGTAAGAGTCCGTACAAGGGTTGAATTTTTCCCTGTCTGCCTCCCTGAAAGCCTGGGGCGGATTTCGTTTCCGCAGAGTTGCGTCTTTGACTCCGCTATTATCCCAGAACGGGCGCTTCGCCTCCCGCTCTGCGTCAATGCGGCTGATACCGATATCCTTGAGCATACGATCATCAAGTCTTAGAAGCTCCCGGCGCTGACGTTGAATTTCCAGTATGAATTTCCACTTTTTGCAGACTTTTTTCCAAAACGGGATCGCTGACATAGCGCTTCCTCCTTTCATTTTTAACCCGGTTTATTCGTAAGAGTTCGTCGCGAAACCCTCAAGTGTGCGTCTGATCAAGCCAAGCGCAGAGACGCGCTCTGCAGGCGTACCAGTAGTACGTCGAAGAGCAAGGAACGGGCACGGCTTGAGATGGCGTGCAATTGAGGGGTTCAGCAGAAATTTTCACGAATAATCAGGGTTAGAACTATGTCATTCTGTCATTGATTTATCAAACGAATATATTTTATGGTTTTAATCAACCAGATTCATCAAGGAGGAGCTCATATGGATTTTCCTATCGATCTATTGCGAACCTTTCTAGCCATTGTCGATTCGGGCAGTTTCACTACGGCAGGCCAGCAGGTTCACCGCACTCAATCCGCCGTCAGCATGCAGATCAAACGCCTCGAAGAAACTATCGGGCGCCCGGTCTTCAACCGCATCGGACGTTCTTTTACCCTGACCATGGAAGGCGAGTCCCTGATCCCTTATGCGCGGCGCATGCTCAAACTCCACGAGGAGACGGTGGCGGCCCTGATCCGGCCTGAAATGGTCGGGGCCGTACGTATCGGCACACCTGACGACTACGCGGCCCAGATTCTCCCGGAAATCCTGTCGCGGTTTGCCCAAACCCATCCCCATGTCCAGGTGGCCGTCTACTGCCAACCCAGCTCAGAGCTGTCCCCGGCCCTGGAAAAAGGCGACATCGACCTGGCGCTGCTGACCGGCGACTGCTATCTCGGCAAAGGCGAGGCGGAAGTCGTCCGTCGCGATCCAACCCTCTGGGTTACCTCGGCCAGTCACCTGGCACACGAGCATGAGCCTCTGCCCCTGGCCATTTTTCAGTCCCAGTGCGTTTTCCGTGATTGGGCCTTCCAGGCTTTGGATGCTGCCGGCCGCCCTTATCGGATAGCCTATCAAAGCGCCAGTGTAGCCGGCATTCTGGCGGCAGTTTCAGCCGGACTCGCGGTTACGGTTCTCGCCGGCTGCATCGTCCCGACCACGGCGCGGGTTCTCACCGAAAAGGACGGTTTTCCACCCTTGCCGGAGACGACTATCGTTTTGAAACGCTCGCCTGGCGCCCATTCCCAAGTCATTGATTGCATGGCCACTTACATCAGAGAAGAGGTCAGCAACCGAAACGTCTAAGCACAAAGGGGCAATTTCCCCTTATATGGTTTTTCCTTCCAAATTTGTTATAAAAAAAGGATGAGCGGAACTCTCCGAATACTCCAGGAAGGACGAAATTGCTATCGCATCGCCTTCTGCCGACAGGCAACTTTTCTCATCGACGGGGAAAGCTACTTCAAGGCTCTTGCCGAAGCCCTGAAAAATGCCTGCCAAGCCGTCTATATTCTGGGCTGGGATTTTGACAGCCGTATTCATCTGATCAGGGGAAATAACCACCCTGTAGCGAAAATCAACCTGGGTACTTTCCTGAATTCTCTGTTACAGCAACGCCCCGACCTCCATATTCATATTCTGGATTGGGACTTCCCTATGATTTATGCGTTTGAACGGGAACCCCTTCCCATATTTCGAAACGCCCTTCAAAGTCATCGACGGCTTCATTTCGAAATGGACAGCTGTCATCCTTTCGGTGCATCCCAGCATCAAAAACTGGTCGTCATTGATGATCAGCTCGCGTTTTGCGGAGGGCTGGACCTGACCAACAGTCGCTGGGACAGCCAGGAACATCTTCCTGAGGACCCCCGCCGTGTCGACAACGGCGATTCCTACCAGCCCTTTCATGATGTCCAGATGATGGTGGAGGGGGAGGTTGCCGGAATCCTTGGTAATGTGGCCAGGCAACGCTGGTTGAAGGCTACGGGGAAAAAACCGGTTCCGCCATCACCGTCCTCCGCCTCCCCATGGCCATCCTCGTTCAAACCTGACCTGGAGGGTGTGCGGATCGGCATTGCCCGGACCTTACCGGACCACGACGGGGAGGGCGGAGTCAGGGAAGTTGAAAGCCTCTATCTTGACGCCATTCAATCTGCCCGAAAACTGATTTACATTGAAAATCAGTATTTCACCTCCGACAAGGTGGGGCAGGCCCTCGCAGCCCGCCTCAAAGAGAAAGACGGGCCTGAGATTATCCTCGTTCTGCCGAAACATTGCTCCGGCTGGCTTGAGGAAGGAACCATGGGCGTTCTTCGAGCCCGCCTGATCAAACAATTGCGGGCATCTGACCGTTGGAACCGTCTCGGTATTTTCTATCCATCACGGCGGGACTTCAGCAGCGAACATATCAACCTCCACGCCAAAGTGATGGTCACCGACGATGCTCTGCTGCGTATAGGTTCAGCCAACCTGAACAACCGCTCCATGGGACTCGACTCGGAATGCGATCTGGCTTTGGAGGCAGATGGTGATGAAAGAATAAAAAATAAGATCGTCCATTTCCGAAACCGGCTTCTGGCTGAGCACTGCGACGTTTCCCTCAAAAAAATTGAAGAGGCTCTGGCGCGCCATGATTCCACCGCCACAGCCATCAAAAATCTGAGTGGCGGCACACGCCATCTGGCCCCCCTTGAAATCGAGGTGGACGATCTGGTGGATGGAATCATTCCGGACTCTGAGTTGCTCGACCCCGAACGGCCCATCAGTTTGGAAAAATTTGTCAATCAGTTTGCTCAAGGGGTATGGGAAGAGGAAGGCAAAGTCCCCTCGGAAAAGACTTTCCTATCCTCAAACGGCGCCAGAATCATTGGCATCATTGCGCTGATAGCGTTTTTTTTCGGGGTCTGGAAATGGACGCCTCTCGGCGAATTCCTGAACGCCGAAGCCCTGGCGGAATGGGGCCGTGTCGTCAGAGAAATGCCTCTCGCGCCATTGATCGTTATCCTGGTCTACGTTGTCGCCGGCCTGGTAGTTTTTCCGGTAACAGTTCTGATCATAGCTACAATTCTGTCCTTTGGCCCTGTCGCGGGGTTTGCTTACGCCCTGTCGGGAAGCATGGCAAACGCAGCAGGTACCTATGCCCTGGGCCTGATCCTGGGTCGCAGAACCGTTCGCAAACTGATCGGAAAACGACTCAACAACCTCAGCCGACGCCTGGCCCGTAAAGGCCTGTTGACCATTATCACCGTCCGCATTCTGCCCGTCGCTCCATTTTCGGTGATCAATGTGGTAGCCGGCGCCAGCCACATCCAGTTTCGTGATTATTTCTGGGGAACCCTGATCGGCATGTTGCCCGGCATACTCGCCCTCACAGCCGCCGGCAAAGGACTCGGGGAATTGCTTTTTGCCCAAAAGCCGGCTGTCAGCCTCATACCGGCCATTCTTCTTTTGGCCGCTGCGGTCTCGACACTTTTTATTATCCGCCGCCATTTAAAGGAAAAAATCAGCGAAAATCAACCGAATCGGGACAACCATGACGGCTGATATTTCATCCCAGTCCTCCGGCAATTTGCTGTTCAGGGTTCTTTCCTATAACATTCATCGCGGCATCGGCTTCAGTCGCCGAAAAAACATAGCCCGGATTGCTGCCATCATCCGCGACATAAATCCGGATATTGTCGCCCTGCAGGAGGTGGAAAACATCCCGACGGGTTCCCCCGATTCCGAACAACTCGCGTTCCTGGCGGCCCAGACGGGTTTGAAGGCTATTCCTGGCCCCACCCTCCTCAGCAGGAAAGGCGATTACGGCAACGCGGTTTTGAGCCGGGTGCCGGTTCAAGAAGTCCGGCGCCACGACATCAGTTATTCGGGTAAGGAGCCACGTGGCCTTATTGATATTGAATTGGCTCCGGACTGGGGGCACTTGAGAATTCTGGCAACGCATCTGGGGCTGAAAGCCGATGAACGTCGTTATCAGGCCAACCTCCTGGAATCGATTCTCTCAGGGTCGAAGACAAAACCCGTCATCCTCATGGGGGATATGAACGAATGGATGCCCACAGGAAGGAGCACCCGCTTTTTACAAAATTTCTTTGGTCGCAGTCCTTTCCTTAGAACCTTTCCAGCCCTATTACCGATTTTTGCCCTTGACAGAATTTTCGTTTCCCCAAATAACATTATGCTTAATCTGCAAACCGTCACCTCTTTTCAGGCACGCATAGCTTCAGACCATTTGCCGATACTGGCAACAATAAAAATTTCTCCTCACAAAAATACAATATAAAAAAGAAGGCGCCTGTATAAAAATATACAGACGCCACTTTTTATGAAATCAATTTTGAATAAATTTTATTTAAAAATTTTTACACGACATAATAAATTTTAACTCTTAGAGAAAAACCTTAACATAGCACGCCAATCTTCAACCGCCTTACTCCAAACACCTTTTTGTTCTTCAAAATCAGCCTCTGATGAATTAATCAGTTTATTTATTTTGCTCCTGTTTTCTTCTACTATATTCTGAAGTTTGGCGATATGTTCTTCCATTTCGGACAATTCTTCTTGAGCTGTTCTTTTAAATTCTTCTGGCATAATGATCTCCTTTCATTAAATAAAAAATAAAAAACAGAATATTTTATGTATCCCATTTAAATAAAACCATAACAAAAATATTTTTTGTGTCAAACCAAATTTTTCAAAATTTATTCGACAATTATTGGCATATTTCATATTTATAATTTTGAAATTTTGTTCAATTGAAAATATTATTTATATAATTTTTTAAATTTATTAAAATCCTTGTTAACTGTTTTAATTTTTCATATCAACCATTAATTAAAGAAATCATTGAAAAAATTGTTATAATTATTAAATTGAAAGGAGACAAAAAATGTTAAGGAGCTTGAAAGAACTGCTGGGATACCAACTTTCAGCCCAGGATGGTGATATCGGAAAAATTCATGAATTTTTCTTTAACGACGATTTCTGGGCAGTGGTCTACCTGGTAGTCGATATAGGGGGTTGGTTTTCAGGTAGAAAGGTCCTGATTGCCCCCCAGTCCGTAGGCCAGCCCGAATTCATAAACCAGAAAATTCCGGTCCTTCTTACCCGGGGAAAAATTAAAAACAGCCCCGATGTGGAAACGGATAAACCCGTTTCCCGGCAGAAGGAGATTGAGCTGCATGACTATTTCAATTGGCGCTATTACTGGGCAACTCTGACTATTCCAGGGGAGCCCCCGCTTCCGCCTCCCATCCCAGGAGAAAAGACCGAAGCTGAACTCGAAGCAAAGACCCGCATGGAAAAGGATTTCGATACCCATCTGCGTAGCAGCCGGGAAGTAACGGGCTACCACATCGCTGCGGCGGATGGAGACATAGGCCATTTGGAAGATATTATTGCCGATGACGAAGTGTGGGACCTGCGTTATATAGTGGTCGATACCAAAAACTGGCTGCCGGGCAAAAAAGTGCTGATTTCACCCGCCTGGATTTCCAAAATTTCCTGGAGTAAGTCAAAAGTTTATATTGATCTGACGCGGGAACAGATCCAAAAAAGCCCGGAATACGATCCGACACAACCCATTAACCGTGATTATGAAAACGTTCTCTACGATTTTTACGGCCGCCCCAAATATTGGGAATAATAAAGAAACAAGTGGCTTACGACAAAAATTTTCTTTATGGCACCCTAAGGTTTCCTGAAAAATGGTTCTAAAATTCTGACAGGAGGTAAATTGTGGCAAAAATTCAAGTGGTCTTTTACAGTATGTACGGACATGTCTATCAACTGGCAAAAGCTGTATCCGAGGGCGTCAGAGAGGTTCCAGGGGCGGAGGTCGAACTCTACCAGGTGGCCGAACTAGTACCGGACGAAGCTCTGGAAAAAAGCGGGGCTAAAAAGGCGCGGGAGGCTTTCAAGGATATTCCGATAATTAAACCGGCCCAGCTGGCCGAGGCTGACGCCATTATTTTCGGCACTCCGACCCGTTTCGGCAATATGTGCGCCCAGATGAGAAATTTCCTCGACCAGACCTCTCAGCTCTGGCTCAAGGGATCTCTCATCGGCAAGGTAGGAAGCGTCTTTACCAGTACCGGGACCCAGCACGGCGGCCAGGAAACCACCATCACCAGTTTCCACACCACCCTGCTCCACCAGGGTATGATCATTGTCGGCGTCCCTTATTCGGAACAACGGTTGATGACCATGAAGGAAATTACCGGCGGCACGCCTTACGGAGCCTCGACCCTGGCAGATACCGACGGTTCGCGAATACCTTCGAAAAATGAGCTGGCCATCGCCCGCTTCCAGGGAAGGCATGTTGCCGAAATAACAGCTAAGCTGAAAAAGGGTGCATAAAAACGGGAAAAAGGTTAAAAGAAAGTTTCAAAAGAATTTAATCGCTTCTATCTAATTTAAACCCAGAAAAACAAGTCATCTTCTGGAGAAACGCAGATGAATATTTCTCATGTTAAAACCGGCCTGTTAAGTTTTGCTGCCTTTGCCCTTTTTTCCGGCGTGGTTCCAGGCGGCTATTCTGCAGTATATGCCGATGACCAGACAGCACCAACTGTTGAAAAAAACACCGCTGAAAATCTCCAGCAGGAAGTCTCTGAAACGGCGGAATCAATAAAAAAGTATACAGTCGAACAGCGGGATGAAGCTGTTGCAGAAGCAAAAAAGCAGATGAATGAACTTGACGCACGTATCGAACATTGGCAAAACCAACTGGATGCCAAACGTGACCAAATGAGCCAATCTGCACAGGAAAATTGGCAGGCATCCATAAAAAACCTTCAGGAACAACGCAACAAACTTTCCGAGTGGTTTGGCGGCATGAAACACAGCTCGGTCGACACCTGGGAAAATATTAAGAAAGGATTTTCCCAGGCGTATTCCTCTGTGGAAAATTCATTGCAAAAGGCACAGGAAAAATCCCGGCTCGGGGAATAGTGCCCTCCTTAAGGCAGGTGTATAGATTAAAATTTTTGTAACCGTGCAAATCCCGGTTGAAGCAAAGGGGCTTCAGCCGGGATTTTTTCGTTGGTGCTGCAACCTACGACCTCAATTTTCACAGAAAAGCACAAGTTTTGCGGGGTTGTTGCACAGAAAAAAAGATATGACCTAATGAAAAATTCCAGTGACAGCAGTAAAAAGCCGGTTTAGACTTGCTGACCATTTTATGTACTATATTCCGACTACCAGCACCCAATTAATTGATGAATGCTGCCAGCGCTCGATTGAGCTGCTGCGCCGCAACAGCGTCGACACCGGGATTCTAGCCGCATCTCCCGGGCCGCTGGCCAGTGGCCGTAAATACACAAGCATTTTCGGACGGGACACATCCATTTGCGCCCTCGGGATGGCCACCTCCGGCGTTCCCGATCTGATTGCCGTCGGGCGGACCGGCCTTGAAACCCTGGCGCGATATCAAGCCGACAATGGCCAGATCCCCAAGTTCGTTCGCCATCCTGCAAAAGCGAGTGATTTCTGGTAAACCGACTGTATCGACGCCACCCTGTGGTGGCTGATCGCCGTGCGTCTCTTTGACCGCCTCCAGGTGCGGCCCTTGAAAAAGAATTTGCCCAGGCGATCGGCAACGCCCTTCAATGGCTGAAATGCAAAGAACATCCCGTCTGGAAGCTGTTGCAACAAAACGAGGCCAGCGATTGGGCCGACATCATGCCCCGCTCCGGTTTTGTCCTTTACAGCAACGCCCTCTGGTACTGGGTCAAACGTCTCTACCAATTTCCGGGTGCCGATATTACGGCCCGATTTGCCCGTCAGCTCTTCTCCCCCTTCGACAGCCCCCGGCCTGAGCACCCCCGGGCAGCCCTCCTGGTCGATTACATTCTCAAGGAATCCTCAGCAACGCCATTTTTTCTAAGCTTCGTGAACTTTTCTTTTTGGGGGGAAGAAATTGATGTCTTCGGCAACCTGCTTGCGGCTTTCACCGGGCTGGCAGACGTCGAGAAAAGCGAAAGGATCGTTGAAGAGCTGCTGAGGCTGGAGGCCAACCGACCACACCCCATCCGGTTGGTGGTCAATCCCATTGAGAAGGATCATGGCCTCTGGCGTAGCTACATGGAACGCCACCAGCAAAACCTCCCCTTCCAGTATCATAACGGGGGAATCTGGCCCTTTGTCGGCTGCTTCTGGGTCATTCTTTTGGCTCACCACGGCCTGCGGGATGAAGCAAGGCATGAGCTGCAACGGCTGGCAGACCTCAACCGTGGCCGCAACTGGGAATTCAACGAATGGTTTCACGGCAAAACCGGCCAACCCATGGGCATGGCGGGGCAGTCATGGAACGTAGCCATGTTTTTGGTTGCCGCTGCGGCACCGGAAAGAGACCTGCCTCTTTGGTGATTTTGCAAGGACTCGTACCGCCCAGGGACAGGACGCGGCAAGGCCATTTTGAATTTTGGGGAAAATACCCGCCGTTAAAGTTACTGCCCGCTTTAAAGATGCCGACTGTTCTTTAAACCTGCCGATAGAGGTTATCGCCCACCGGATCTGCTGCGATACTCTTGGGAAGCCAGAAAGCCTTGGACAATACTCTCTCGGCTCTGACCGCGGTCAAGCTTGGCGCTCCAATGAGACCATCCGCCTTTATCCGGCTCGCGGCCCAGAATAGCCTGATAGCAGTCGCGGACAAAATTGCGGTTGCTGCTTCGACGGCTGCGATATTCCTGAGAAAACAGAAATCGGGAAACCACCCAACTGCGCTTCTGGCCTCTTTCTAGGTGTCTCACCCAGGTGGCCAACCCTCCTGAATCCGGCTCGCGATGCAGGACCGTGCGGTACAGCGAGCTGACAAAAACCTCGTTTGGAGCTGAGAGATTGGCCACTTCGGAAGCATAATCGCGAGCATGAGCAGCCGAATTCCCCGTAGCGGATGCCAGGGCTCCACCGGTAATTTGTTTCCAGAGTTTTGCATCAAGGGACTGCTTTCGGGTTCCCGACGGCTTGAAGGTTGCCATCTGGCCACCCTTGAGCAATGTCGAGCGGCCGTTATCCAGGCGCTTGCCCTCGACCTCCCCGCTTTCCACCAGGATGCGGGTAATACGGCTTTTGGGGCTGTAGGTCATGGCAAATCTGGTACCGCGGATTCCGGTGGCCACGGTCGGAGAGAAAACACTGAACCCTTCCGGATTTCCGATCTCTTTAATCCTGTCCCGCGCCCTCATAAGGCTGACTCTGGCAATATGATAAAACGCCAGAGCACCGTAAGCGAGTTGGACTTCCGGGAGGTGATCCTTCGACACGCCGGGCACCCCGGGGTACTTTACCTTCCCAAATGTAATATGAGAATCAGGCCGAAGGTCGATACGTTCATCATTGCCGGATTTGCCATTGTAGATTACAACCCGCACATTGGGCCCGGTTCTCACCTTGGCTCCCAAAGTGAGGAGCGTTCCCTTCCCCGCCTGAATCCATCTTTTCTTGTTCGGATTCCAATACTGCACCTGGCTTTTGTTGCCCACCACCTGGCCGATATGGGCTATGACCTTTTTGTCGTCCTGGCTCTTATCACGGAACTGCTCTTTTAGATAACCCTCAGCCGGTTTGAGTTGCTCGGCCCTTATCTGCTCCCTGCTTTTGCAGCTGAGCAGATAAGACCAGGTTGTTTGTCCGGGGCATCCCGGCACCGGTCCTTTGGCACGACGCCGCTCGGTTTCGGAAATATAGCCGTCGGCGCAGTAACTGTTGCCCACATAGCCTATGAGACCATGTTCGGGCAGAGTCGTATCGCGCTGTACGCAGCATTGCCCTGACATGCGGATAAAGACAAAACCATCGGGGCAGTTTTCCTGGGTGGCTTTGGCCCGGGCCTGTTGAAAAGATAAAAGAATCCCTGCAATGACAATGACGTAGCCCAAAAGAGATCGTTTCATTTGTCCGCTCCCGGTTTAGGGGAAAAGAATTTTGGCTGAGGGCAGAGTAAAAGGTAGCTTTACTCGAACCCGGTTTTTTGCAATGTGAAGCCGGGACTCCCGGCAAAATGGCAGGTCCTAAGATAATGCAGCGTTATTTCATAGAAATCCAAAACAAGCCGAAAGAATGTTTCTTATTTGGTAATTATTCAGCTTGTCGGCACAATGCCTCGCCTCGCCCTTTCCATGGGCGACACGAGTCTTTGTGGTGAATATTTTAATATTTTATGAATTTCAGCTGATCATGTCTAATCGGAATCTCCTTTTTTTCTAATTACAAATATTAAAAGTTTGTGTATTCAAAGGCCAATACAACAAAAACAATGGGCCAGGTCCGGATTTCCCGTAATTTTTGATCAACAAGCAAACGGGGTTTTTGGGAAAGGGCATGGCTGAGGGACCCTTTATCGACTACAATGGTTTGGATGAGGCTTGACCAGGACAGATCAGTTCCAACGAACCTGAAAGGACATTCCCCATAGCGTCAAAATGATCTCCAATCCTGAAGATACAAAAAAACGCAACGCCCTGAAATCGATTGTCAGGGCGTTGCACCACCCCAATTACCGTCTGTTTTTCTGCGGGCAGAGCATTTCCCTCATCGGCACCTGGATGCAGCGTGTCGCTCTGGGCTGGCTGATCTACCGGCTGACAGACTCAGCCCTTCTGCTGGGAGTGGTCGGCTTCGCCAGCCAGTTTCCCACGTTCCTGGTGGCGCCTTTTGCCGGGGTGCTGGCCGACCGCTGGAACCGGCACCGGATTCTGCTCTATACCCAGGCACTTGCCATGGTCCAGGCGCTGATTCTGTCCGCCCTGGTTCTGAGCGATGCCGTAAGGGTCTGGCATGTCGTTGCCCTGAGTATCATCCTGGGTCTCATCAACGCCTTTGACATGCCGACCCGCCAGTCCTTCATGGTCGAGATGATCGAGGATAGAAACGACCTTGGGAACGCCATCGCCCTCAACTCCTCCATGGTGAACGGCGCACGCCTCTTCGGCCCTACCCTGGCCGGCATTCTCATCGCCGTCACCGGGGAAGGCATCTGCTTTCTGCTCAACGGCCTCAGCTACCTGGCGGTGATCCTTTCACTGCTGGCGATGAAAATCACCCTAAAGCCGCCGCAGGCAAAACGGAGCCGCGTTTTTCAGCAGCTTCTCGAAGGCTTCCGGTACGCTGCGGATTTCCAGCCCATCCGTGCCATTCTTCTGATGCTTTCCCTTATAAGCCTGGTGGGAATGCCCTATATCGTACTGATGCCGGTTTTTGCCAGGGACATCCTGCACGGGGGACCGGATGCGTTCGGTTACCTGATGGGGTGTTCCGGTGTCGGTGCCCTGGCCGGAGCCCTCTACCTTGCATCAAGAAAAAGCGTGGTCGGTCTGGGCAAGATGATCCCCATCTCCGCCGCTATCTTCGGCTTGGGTCTTGGGGTCTTTTCCTTCTCGCAAAGTTTTGTTCTGTCCCTGCTCCTGATGACCCTGACCGGGTTCGGCCAGATGATTCTGCTGGCAACCGGTAATACCCTGCTGCAGACGATCGTCGAAGACGACAAACGGGGAAGGGTCATGAGCTTTTTCACCATGTCCATTTTCGGCATGACCCCCATCGGCAGCCTTCTGGCAGGAGCCCTGGCCGGCAAGATCGGTGCGCCGTTGACGGTTTTCATCGGCGGCATGGCCTGCCTGGGAGGAGCGGCGTTTTTCGCCCGCGGACTTCCCAGCCTGCGGAAAAACATTCGTCCTATTTATGTCAGACAGGGGATTCTGCCGGAAATTGCCGTCGGCATTCAAACTGCGACCGAGTTGACGCTGGCGGAAAGAAACTCCCGAGCTAAACCGGAAAATGATTAAGCGAATATTTAGAATAATAGTGGATTAAAGCAGAAGTGGACGAATCAGCAATTGAAACTGTTCACCGCAAGGACTCGTGTCGCCCATGGTAATGGCATCTGCCGCCCGAATGGCGGCAGCTAAGCCCCATGGATGGGTTCACGCGGCCCATGGGATGGGTGAGGCGAGGCATTGTGCCGACAAGCTGAATAATAACCAGCAATTTTACGATTTTTTACTTCTTTCCTGCACATCAGTTTCCCCCAGTATGGGCAAACTTGTGTACTACCGTCGATGATAAATCGGCTTGTTCAGATTCATTTTCGCAATTGCGTTAAATGAGTTCTGTTGAACTCCGACAAACTTCTCAACTTCAAATCGGCAATCTCATAATCCTGAAGATCGAATTCCGCAGCTTCGGGAACAACAACGGTTTTTAAGCCTGCCGCCCTGGCTGCCATAATTCCGGATACGGAGTCTTCAAAAGCGATGCAGGCCGATGGCCTGACCTCCAGCTTCATGGCAGTGGAAAGATAAACGTTGGGCCGCGGCTTTCCTTGTCCAACCTGGTCCGCTGAGGTGACAGCCCCGAAATAGTCCGAGATACCCAGTTTGTCCAGAACCGCTGGAATCAACCGAGACGGTGAGTTTGTCGAAAGCCCTATTTTAAAACCTTCTTTGTGAAAAAGATCGAGGACCTCCGCGACGCCGGGCATGGGCTCACCCTTCTCCCGGATAAACGACTCAACACAATCTATGACCTCATTTTCAACCGATCCCATGCTTTTACTCGCCCAGGGATTGAGGTTATACCAAAAGTGGGTAACTTCTTTTGTCGTCATTGGAGCCGTCAAGACCGCGAGATCGTCCCGGACATCGACGCCGACGGAAGAAAAAACCAATTTTTCCGCCTTTTTCCACATGGGTTCCGAGTCAATCAGAAGCCCATCCATATCAAAAATAACGGCTTTCATAGCGAAACGTCTTCGGTTTGCAAATGTTGATAAAGAATCCAGGGGACTGCCCAATTTTTTTGTAGTCAACGGAATATTTTTTCAAATATGAACTAATTCGTGTCCCGCAACTAAAAAGTATTATGCCTCTATATTTCCCCAATTCCAAGGCCCCCGCGACCTTATCCATAGGGCTTACCTGCCGCTCTTCAGTCACAAAATGCCAATCAAATGCCGGAATGAAGCTTTTTTACTGAAGATTTCTAACAAATAAGTCATTATAATTCAGTTGTTTATTTTTTTTGCAGGAAACTTTTTTGTTTTTGTACCCCAGTTTGAGGTTCAAAAAACGATATGTCTATGAAACAAAGCCAGCAGAGTAAAGAATCCGGCGAAAAAACCATCGGGGTGTATACCACGGATGCATACAAGCTGACACTGAAAGCAATGAACCACATGCTTGAGTGTCGGGCGTCCATTGAAGTTTTAGCGCCCAGCCACAGCATTTCTCCTGTTGAATTGACCAGCATTCTGCGTGAAAACAGGATCACCGACTCGGCCAACCCCGAACAGCTTGCCGCCTTCTGCGCCGATGCCGCACAGGGAAAAAACCTCGAAAACATCCTCATTGCCTCTGGACTGGAACCCATCCCCGGAAAAGACGGCTGGCTTGAACTGATTGTTTCAACCGGAAAAGAAAAAAGCGAGTTTACAGAAGATCAGCAGGGTCATATCAATTTTAAGCTGGTACAGAGCTTTTCCAACGTCGAACCGGGCCAGCAGATCGCTATCAATCATTCCCCGACCCCGGGAGAACCCGGACTAACCATCATCGGCGAAACGATTCCGGCGCCTACGGGAAACCCCAATGATTTGATTGCCGGCGACGGCGTTGCATTCAGTGAAGACAAAACCCAAATCTTTGCCGAAAAAGCCGGCAGGGTCGTTTTCGAAAACAACACCCTTTTCATTACCGAGGAATTCGTGGTCAACGGCGACGTTGACTTGAATGTGGGCCATATCAACTTCAATGGTGTTGTCGACATCAAAGGGGACGTGCTGGATGATTTCAATATCACCGCCACCAAGGGAATCAATGTCACCGGTACTGTCGGAGCTTGCCGGCTCGAAAGCGACGGCCCCATTACCGTGGGCTCGGTCGCAGGAAAAGGTGAAGGGAAAATCACCTGCAAAGGCACTTTCAAGGCACGTTACCTGAACCAGGCGGTCATAGAATGCTGGGAGGATATTGAGGTTGCATACGAGGCGCGCAACTCCATTCTTAAATCAGCCAGAAAAATTCTACTGCCAAGCGGATTGTTAACCGGCGGAAAAGCGATCGCCCTGGAGGGAATTGAAGCCAAAGTCCTCGGAGCCAGGGCCGGCGCAAAAACGCACGTCCTGGCAGGAGTTTACTTTCCCGAAATAGACCAGCTGGAGTTTTTACGTACGAGCATAAGAAGTACTACTGAACAGATCGAACACATTGACGATACGCTGAACCTCCTGAAAAAGAAGCCGCTTTCCACCATGAGCCCGGCTCTGCGCGAAGCAACTGAAATGCGCATCGAAATGCTAAATCACCGGCTAGCCGACCTCTATACCGAAAAAGGTCGTCTGACAGAGGAGTTACGCGAATTCTCTCACGGTACGCACCCCACAACCAACCCAAAAATCAATGTTCTTGGTTCACTGAAGGAACAAGTCATTATAAGTCTGGGTGATACCAGGGAGGGAATCACCATGGAGATCCCCGGCCCCTTATCAGTTGTCGAAAACACCCGCGACGGGGGCTTGCGTTTTGTCAGCTATTCACCCCTCAAGGTCTCAGCCGGGGAAGCCGAAAAAAACGCTATCCAGGAGGCAGAAGCCAGTGACAGTTCCGACTCCTGATTATTGTAGGATCAATCCATCCAGGTAATAACAAGGCAAGTCCCGGAGACAGTTTACAGAACTTTTCCCGGGTTTTGTGAGTTAGAGAGTCAATCCCGAATTGGGAAAAAAGGGGACGCCCATTATTTGAAAAATATCGATCCGACTGGGCGTTGGCCTGGGAAACAGCATCAAAGAAAATTGACGACCTGGATTTTGGTTCTCAGGTCTTCTCTCTGAACGGCCATGCAGAAGGCGATGAGCTTTTCCCGGTCCTTGGGTTCGATCTCTACGAACTTGAGAGCCACATAGGGGTTTTTCCCGAAATTTAGAGCCCGTACCACCTCCCCGATGCACTCGACCATGACCGGATGCGGATCGTTGAAAAACAGGCCGATTCGGAATTTCTCCCCCAAACGGCATAACCTTCGAGTGGCAAACCGCACTCCCCCACCACCGATATTGATCAAACCCTGGTAATCGAAGATTTCTCCAATCTGATCCTCAAGCTTCTGATAGCAGACCTTGCCCAGGGCATCGACCCGGAAGTACTCTCGGACCGCAGGGTTAACCTTGGCTCGTTTGAAGAGCAAAAGCATTTTTTCGGAAGAGAGGACACGGACAATGCGGGTATTGATAATGTGGAAACGACCATCCCTCTGGAAAGAAATTTTGCAGATCCGATCCTGACTAAGGTTGCCAAAAGGAAGCTGCCCTGGAAGAAAGGTGGCCTCGAAGTAGGAGGGATCGGTGCTCTGAACAACGCAATCCAACTCCAGTTCCTCCTCCTTCACAAGGGGGATAATGGCCTTGGCTATGAGCGAATCATTGAATTCATATAATACTTCTGCGGTATTTGCGGCAGGCATCGTAACCCCCAAGAGATAAATTACTATGGATTTAAACTTCATTTAGGGGAAGGCAGTTCCTCCTCCCAGAATCCATCCAGTAATTTACCTTTTCGTCGCAAACCGAAAATCCTTTAGTTTTTTTCTCAAAAACAAATTTCTGTTTGAGAAGGGGATACCCTGAATCCGTCGAGAAAATAGAGGGACACCAAACCTCTTTTTTCTCACGTAAATAAAAAATTTGGTAGGGTGTCCACATATTTTCATTCCCGGTGTCGCCATATTCCCCGGAAAGAGAATAATCACCAATTTAATATCAACAAATTGGAAAGAAAAAACTGAGTTGGCGCTGTTTTTGATAGGTAAGAGGGTTGTTTTTTTCAGGTTTTTTGCCAGCCACCGGACAAAAGCCAGAAGAATTTGCATGCCGTGAAGGAATCTTTCTTCACCATGGGCCGGGAAAATTCCAACAAAACGAACCAACTTGAGGCCATCAGATGACAAAAAGTTTTGAGAATCTTACAAAGCAGGGACTTGAAGCCATTGAGAACGGGAACACGCTAAAAGCTTTGAATCGATTTGAAAAAGCCGCAGAGATTGCCCCCTCCCCTTTGGTCAAAGGTTATCTGGGCTACTGTGTTGCCAAAGAGCGCGGAAGAGTGAAAGAAGGTACTTCCCTGTGCCTTGAGGCCATCAAAGAGGACCCGGATAATCCGGATACATATCTCAACCTTGGACGCATATATGCCCTCGCCAAGCAGAAACATCTTGCCGTTCAGACCTTTCAAAATGGGCTGGAATTGGGCTCCGACGAGCGAATTATTGCCGAATTAAAGACTTTAGGCGTCCGCAAAGGCCCCGTGTTCAAAGCTCTTCCCCGGGAAAACCCCATCAATAAATATCTGGGCTTCCTCTTCAACCGCCTTGGGCTGCGCTGATCCGGAAAAGATCGAAAGAAATCTGTTCGGGGGGGGGTGCTAAATGGGGTACTTTTACTGGTGTGGATTTTTCACCTGATTTTTGTCACACTCCCCCTTTCCTCCCCGCCACCCTTCTCCATTCAAGGTCAGATGGCCTATCCGCCAATCTTGTAAAAAAACAAATCCCTTTTTTTCCATTCCGTTACGTTTACACCTTTTATGCTGGCGGCCATTTCACTCGGTTGATTTTTGCGAGATTTCGGCAAACAAAGTCGCGAGCCTCCTCGTCAGTGACGTCACCGTCGATACTGCCGGCAACATCATCCAAAAGGTCCTGATATGCTGCCATCTGTTGAATGGAGGCGTCGACAATAGCTTCGAATACTCCCTCGATGAGGTCCTTGACGAATTCCGGGAAATCGACAGAATCAACGCCTGGTCGTAATAAGTTAAGGGGGCAAACCTACGTTTGAACTTTTTGGTAAATCATACTAGCAAGAGTCAAACGGAGACTTGACCCCTCACTTATGAGCGTACAGAGGAGCGGGTCGCCTATCGCAACGGCTATCGGTCTCGTCAACTCTACACGCGGATCGG
>JAFGRU010000076.1 GCA_016934985.1 Deltaproteobacteria bacterium | reverse complement strand
CTACCGGCACGGTGAAACAATCTACGAAATCCAGGTGGAGAACCCGCACAACTGCGAGCGCGGTGTGGCTTGGGTTGAGTTGGATGGGCAGCGAGTAACGGACGGAGTGGTCCCTTTGGAGCGGAGTTTGGTGAAGCATCAGGTTGTCGTCCGGATGGGAAACCTGGAGCAGACGCTGATGCAATCCCTGAAAGAGGAAAAAAAGCAAACATAATCACAGAAGCAGATCATTCTCGGGGTTGCTGCACAGCGCCCTTGTAAAAGACATCGCATTTGCCACCTTGAACAAAGCGTTTCGCCTTTTTGTACAAATTGAAGATTGGACTGGCAAGGGACTCGACCGAGCCGACCTGGGGACTGCTGAAAGGACCGCTGATGCTTTGTTTAAATTTCACACATCCCTTGCCATCAAGAAGCGCCACTGTTACATTTTCATATCGTTCGCTGACAAGATTAAGTTTTCCTTTAAGTGCAACGCGATTATGGTGTGTTGCCAGAGCGCAGTCTTTAGCGTCCGCCACACCGTCCTTGATCTTCCAGTGGGAGATGAACTGTGTAATGGCGCCCTGGCCTCCCTGGGTCTGGGAATACAGGTCCCCATAATGATATCCCTTGAGGGCAGCGGTGCCGAGAGGGCCGGCGATGAAGAAAGCGCCCAGGTCGACAAGGTTAAACTTCTGGCTCGTTTCATACGATGAGAGGACCGAGTCGAGGTCCATCGTATAAATGACGAGGTTGTCGCCCCGAAGAGAAAAAGTTCCATCCATGCTGCTCATGAGATTGCGCTTTCCTTTTTCTTTCATCGTAAGGGAAGCATAAAGAGCACCTTTCCCGCCGATAATCTTTTCTGCGCCGAAAGACTCCTCAAGTTTTGCGAAGTCCAGCTTCAATATCTTCAAATTAATCTTATATCTAGCGTCGGCTTCCGACCTGTCTGCCGTAATATCGCCTACACCCTCTGAGCCGAAGATGTCCATGGTTAGAGGTATGAGGTAGAGCACTCCCTTCTCCACTTTCATAGGACTCTTTATGTTGTCGATCCGGAGGTCCCTTTTCCGCATCTCCAGGCAGTCCATATTTCCCGTGAATGAGATGTTTTTTATAAAAGCCTCTGAGGTGTCCCCTACCAAAAGATCCTTGATAGTCAGATTGAGTTCTTTCAGCTCGGTTTCCTCACCCGAATTCTTGTCAAAACAAACGAGTCTCCCAATGGAAAGTGGTTCGAAATGATATATTCCGCTGACCGCCTTTACGGAAGCTTTGAGATTCTCGATTCTGCAGTCCTTACGCAAGACCTCCTTGCAGTCGAAGATTCCAGTGAGCGAGAGATTCCTTATGATGTCCACTGCAGTATCTCCTGTCGAGAGATCCTTGACAGCCAGATTGAATTCCTTAAGCTCCGTCTTTTCCCCCGTCTTCTTGTCCAGATAGACAAGTACCCCTTGGGACAGCTTGAGATCATTCAAACGGAAGCCTTCTCCCAACTCCCCTCTAGTTAATTTTTTTTCAGTGCTTTCGAAGTTATATTTCCCATCGGCGTCCTTCACTATGGTGGCAACGGGCTTGAAAAGGGTGCAACTGGTGACTTTGAGTTGCTTCTTCAGCAAGGGCATCAGCTCCACCCCCAGCTTGAGGTTTTCGAGAGAAATAATTTCGCCCTCCTTATTGGCGATATGAATATTCTCAGCCGATACGCCAAAGGGAAAGAAAGAGAGCTCCATCTTCCCATTGATACTGACATTGAGGCCGGTCGCATCGAAGGCTGCAGATTCAATATTCGGCTTGTATTTATTTACGTCAAATAATAAGAGAGCGGCAATTGCAGCAATTGCAAGCAGGGCGAAAACACAACCCGCTATCAGCAGACTTTTCCCTTTTTGCACTTTCATATCTTTCATCCCCGAAAAAACCTAGTAATTAGTTTAAACTTGATCTGCAGACACCTTTAAAAAACCGGCGCTTGCCAGACCAAGTCGCGACTTCTACCGTTGATCTGGTCTCAAAACGCTTTATTTTTGAGCTATTCAACCCTTTCGTAACAACAGGATCATACCTTCTACCCCCCACAATACTGCTGCCCAGCGGTTCTCAGTTGCGATTTCGACTAGTTGTCTTTTTCACGTGTCGAAACCGTCGCCTCGTCTTGTACCGGTTTCGGTTGCCAACGCTCCTGCAAAGAGGCCATATTCTTGCTGTGCGTGAGAACCACGACCTCATCGTCTTCTTGCAGTGCCGTCTCCTCCTCGGCGAGCGCGAACCGTCCTTCGCGGTAGTAGCAGACGGCACGGGCCTCGGTGGGCAGTTTCAGCTCTTTGGCCGCGACCGCATCTTCTTTTCGGGCGGTGAAGGTGAAAAACCGTGCCTCGTCCTTGATGACCGCCGAAAGCTCCACGTTTTCCGTACCCCCGACCATGTCCTCCAGGTAACGGCTGATAGTGCGGGAAGGGATGATCGTGTCCTGCAACCCCAGCTCATGGCAGATGTCCTCGAACTGTGGATCACCAATGCTTGTCACGATCCGCTTGAAACCGAGGGAGCGGCCGACGAGGCTGGCGATGACGTTGTCCTGGTCGCTGTCGGCAAGGCAATAGAGGACATCGGTCTGCGCCGGATTGACTTCGCGCAGGATGTTCGGCTGGCTGCCATCGCCATGCAGAAAGCTGCAATCCATCGCTTCGGACAATTCATCAATCTTGGCCTTGTCGGTCTCAATGATGACCACTTCGTGGCCTTTTTTGATGAGCGCCTTGGCGGTTCCGATACTCACTTTCCCGGCTCCGATAAAAACCGTTCTCATGTTTCCTCCATTCTTCTGCCGAACCAGGTCCGGGGATAAAGCATCACCAACCAGGCGATGATCTCGAGTCTCCCCATCAGCATGTCAACGCACAAAATTCCCTTGAGCAACGACGGTAAGGTTGCGCTCGTTATTCCCGCCGAGAGCCCCGCCGTTCCAGTCGCCGACACGACTTCAAATAAGGAGTCGAGCGGGCTGTATCCCATGGCCACAAACGGCAGCCAAGACAAAGCGACGACTACGACGAACAACAGGATGAGCAGCAAAGCCGCGCGAATCTCTTCATCCTGCAACCGACGGTCTGCCAGCCGAGGCTCGATGATGGCATGTTTCGGCAGGCAGGTCCGCAGAAGGATCAACCGAAACACGCTCGCTGCCATCAACACCCGCAGCAGCTTGAAACCTCCGGCTGTCGATCCTATACCGCCACCCATCAGCATCGAGAAAATCAGAATTAGTTTCGAACCGGCATCGAGCTGCGTGCACGGCATCGAGGAAAAACCCGCGGTTGTCTGCGCAGAAAAGGCAAGCAAGGGCGCTTGATGGAGGACTTGCGGCCAAGCTAGGTTGGCGCTCAGCAGCATGGAGGCGCCCACCGCGAGGGAAGCAATCACGGAAGCAATTGCGACGGCCTTAAGTTGCAGATAGTTTACCGCGGCGCGCCGCTTCTCTGTAAATATTTGGTGATAGAAGATCAGCGGGACCGAACCCGCGAAGCAAAGCAACGTGATCCATCCCTGGGCAAGCCAGCTTAACCTCGCAAGGCTGTCGTCATGCGGTGCAAATCCTCCGGTCGAGACCGCGGCAAAGGCATACAGCAGCGCGTCAAAAGGTCTGACCCCGACCGCCCAGGTACCGATGATGCCCAGGACGGTCAAGGCTCCGTAGATTTTCAAGACTCGCCGCGCGTGCGCCCGCGTGCCGCCGGCCAGATCGTCACTATCGACCTCGGTGACGGCCAGGCCTTTCGCCACCAGCCCCGGTTGAATGACGAGGGCCAGAGAGAGGACGACGATGCCCAGGCCTCCATACCACTGCATCCAGGCGCGGGCAAAAAGAAACGTCGCCGGCGCTCCAACGAGCGTCGCCTTCGCACTCAGTCCCGTGGTCGTCACGGCGGAGACGGCTTCGAAGAAAGCATCCAGGAAACTCAGCCCCGAACTCATCATCGGATAGCACATGACGAGCGGCGTAAAGAGGAACATGAGGGCCACCAAGACCATGCCCTCGTTGGCCTGCACACGGGAAGGCGCCCGCAGCCGGGCCGTTCCCAATCCCAAGCCTGCGAGCCCACAGACCACCACGGCATATCTCAGGGTGATGGTCATCTCACCAAAAATCAGCGACATCACCAGGGGCACCATGGTCAGGGCAGCGAGTACCAGGCACAGTTGTCCGAAATACTTTAAGACGACAGGAAAGCGGACAGCGTACCGAAGTTCGGTTGCCTGTTTAGCCACGAACGAATCCTCCCTCCTTTTCGCCGGGGGGGAAAGAGAGCATTCCGCCGACTTGTTGCGATTTACTCGCGGGATGGCCTAAATTTTCTTCGTGTTTCAGCCTAACTCCTCATGAAATAGACCTTCGGTGATGAGAAGTCTTGCGTACCCGCGCGCAAAACGGCGCCTATCTTCATTTCTATCGCTGATACCCGCCGTGCGGTGGGCGTCGGCTCATTTCCGCCAGTAGGCATCAAGCTTGTGGTACAGTATAAGCGACAAAGTATTGTCCGACATTTTCAGCTGCCCCCTTGCCACGGCGATGTCCACCTCAACGACCTTCTTCTCCTTAATTATAATGTACCTTTCAGCCTTTTTTTATTTCATGCTGCAAACTCTCAGTGGTAGTGATGCTTTTTTGCTGTATCCATTAATCAATCCCCTTCCGCGAATCGCCGGATAGTCCATATTGAAAGATTCCGTCGCGTCGTCCGGATTCTAGCGACCCGGTGTCTGAAAAGCGTCGGGGGTCGCTGACAGGTTGTTGTTTGCTAATGTTTTCCCCCTCGTTCTACCAAGACAGACGTTCATTTGTTCCTGGCCCGGCCGTTTTCACGGGCATAACCACTGATTCCCATCATCAATCGCAGCAAACCGTAGCTCAGCCAACTGATGAACCGTAAGCCTGCGGGTTGCTGTATCCAGTTGTCCGCCAATATCCGCCGGCCATCCGTTTCCATGCTCTTCTTCAGGCTTTGGGCCAGGGGCTCGGCAAAGGCTTCGTCGTCAACGACCACATTCGCTTCCCGTGAAAGCAGCAGGCTGAACGGATCGATATTGGAAGACCCCACTGTCGCCCAATGCCCGTCGATCACCGCCACTTTGGCGTGCAGGAAACTCTTATGGTATTCGTAAATTTCAATTCCCGCCGCGAGGAAATTACCATAGAGCGCCTGAGAGGCATAATGCTGGAGCAGATGATCAGACTTCCCCTGCAGCAACAAAACTACTCGCACGCCGCGCCCGGCCGCATTATTCAACGCATGACGGAAATTATGCCCCGGCAAAAAGTAGGCATTGGCAAGAATGATTTCGGATTTCGCCTGGTCGATCGCCCGCAAATAAGCTGCTTCAATATCACGTCGATGGCGAAAATTATCCCGCACCAGGAATGCCGCATTCATCTTCCCCCCGGCAAAGGTTGAAACAGGGATCGTCCTGCTGCGGACCGTTCCTCTGCGAAAAGAATTCCATGCCACCATTGACCACAAGCGCTGAGCTGAAAGGCGGATCACACTAACCAGCGGCCCTTCCACGGCGACGGCATAGTCATAGCGATAGAAAATGTCGCCCGTCTTTTCCTGGTCAGCAATAATGTTGATCCCCCCGACAAAGGCGATCTCCCAATCCACCGTCACTATTTTTCGGTGCATGCGCCGCAGGCGCTTGCGCCGAAAGGTCCAGGGGGATATTTTAGGGCGGTAGGTGAGCGTCTTCACCCCGACCGTCCGCAGTCGGTCCAACATGCTCCGTGGCAGGTCCTTGGAGCCGTAGCCGTCGATCAGCATATAGACGTTTACGCCGCGCAGAGCCGCCCGCATCAGTGCGTCCGCAATCCGGTTTCCAGTAGTGTCATTTTCGAAGATATACGTTTCAAGATAAATTTCATGCATTGCCCGGTCGAATGCCGCTTCGATAGCGGGAAAATAGGCTGCTCCGTTCTGCAACAGGGTGACCTTGTTGCCGGGAACAAAGTTGGACGAACTCGTGGGCAAAACTGCTTGATACCAACTCCGGCATTGTCGTTTCCCGTGGGGCATAATAATGACCTGATTCTTATGTCCTATTTATTCAAAGGATTATTTATTTTGCGTTGCTCCCTTCCAGTTCCAAATCTCCGGCAGGTTCTGGCGGTTTTTCCAAGTGCCAACCGGAAAATGCTCCAGCCGGGAAATGTTGCTCTTCGCCCGGTCGGAATTTCCTGTTTCACGGTCTGATTTCGTAAGATCGTTCCTTAACATCCGGATAGATTCTTGAAACCAATTTCCCCAGAGTCATCCCCTGTATGCCGATGGAGAAGACAACAACAATATAAGTAATGATCACAATAGTCGTTCTTTCCGGCACGGCTGGAACAGACAAGGCAAGAGCCACCGAGATTCCCCCACGTAATCCACCCCAGGTGAGAATTGTAATAGCCCCGGTACTGAATGACCTGAATGTCCTCATTAACAGAATGGCGCTGCCAACGCTCGCAAGCCGTGCGAACAGGGCAATAATAATCGCAAGAAGGCCGGCAATTAGCAAAGCGGTTGTAAAAGGCATTATCAGCAATTCCAGACCGATCAGCATGAAGAGCAGCGCGTTGAGAATCTCGTCCACAAGTTCCCAGAAATCGTCGAGGTGTTGTCGGGTCATTTCCGACATTGCGAAAGCACGACCATGGTTGCCGATCAACAGGCCTGCCACCACAATAGCAAGGGGACCGGATGTGTGAATTCTGTCAGCCAAGGCATAGCCGCCCATAACCAGAGCCAAGGTGATGATCACTTCCAACTGGTAGTTATTGACCCGCTTGAGCATCTGGTAGGCCAGCACTCCGATTCCAAGTCCCAGTACAGCCCCGCCAACCGCTTCCTCCAAGAAGAGCAGTACAACCCTGCCGAGGGTAATTTCGTGTTCCCCCATGGCCAATTCAAGGATAATCAGAAAGACCACGACACCGATGCCATCGTTGAAGAGCGATTCCCCGGCAATCTTGGTTTCAAGATTTTTGGGAACTTCTGCGGTTTTGAGAATGCTGATGACCGCGACCGGATCGGTCGGTGAAATCAATGCCCCGAAGAGCAGGCAATAAATGAACGAAACGGGGATTGAGAGAAAACCCAGCAAGAACCAGGTCAGAGCCCCGACAATGAAGGTTGAGGCAACGACACCTGCAGTGGCAAGAACAGTGATGGCCCACTTCTGGCGGGTCAAATCATCGAGCTTGATCTTTATTGCCCCGGCAAAGAGCAGAAACGACAACATGCCATGCAGCAGCGTTTGATTGAAATCCACCGCATTCAAAATTCGGGCGACGTTGGACTGTCCGATATCCACGCCGATCCAGCCCAGGGCAACAATCCCCAAAGAAGCCACCAGGGCGATGAACATCACCCCAATGGTGGTCGGCATGCGGAGCACTCGGTAGTTTATGAAGCTGAAAAGCGCCGTCAGCACCATTAAAAGGGCTGTAATTTCGAATAGCTTCATGGGCCGCTCAGCAGAGATTCGCCGCTTCAAAACAAGTCGCAGCGGTCCCCCTAAAAATTGATGGAAATCACCTCCAGGCCGGCATGATATCCTTCAAGGTAAAGCGGTGGACCACCCGTTGCAGCGTCTGGACCTTGATCGGCAACGCGTTTTTCAGCAACATCGGGGAATGCCCACCCCCCATCATAATTGCTCCATGCACTGAACGTGGATATTCGCAGCTGACCTGCACATCAGATCTTCTTGAAAGTGTCTTTAAAAAGCCCCTTGACCTCATCCCAGATCTGTTCCGCTCCGTCTTTCATGTCTTCCCAGTCATCATCGCTGGCCATCGCTATTCCCTGCAGCTTTTCCGCAGCCTGATCCCGTTTCCCCCGTAAGGCTGCGATTGTTTTGGAATATTCAAACTTCGCCTCGGAGGTTGCGCTTTCCGCCTTTTCCTTGAGACGCTCAATCTGATTATCCCATTCAACCATCTGTGCCGAAAGTTTTTCGACGAACTCTGTTCTTTTGTCCTTCATGGCAACCTCCGTTGCTTATCTCAGCGCCTGTAAGGGGTTCACTTCAACCTGGAGCCGTGGGTTTGGAGCGGGAAAAGAGTGTAAGTGCTTGGCCTGGATAAGTTTTTAAAAGATCTGAGGCGCACCCATAGGTTCATCGGTGATTTTTGGAAGGCTTAGGCAGGTCAATAACTTGCGCTATTGCCAGATCATAACTCACGAATCCAGGTTCAAATTAAATAAAAAGGTCGCTCCCTTGCCCGGTTCACTTTCGGCCCAGATATGTCCGCCGTAGCGCCTGACGATCCGTTCCACCGTGGCCAGCCCTATTCCAAAACCCTCAACGTCCTTTCCGGGATGCCGCTGGAACGGAAGAAACAGCTTGTCAGCAAAGGCCATTTCGAAACCCGGCCCGTTGTCCCGGACAAAATAAGCAGGTTTTCCTTCAACCACCATTTCAGCGAACTCAATAACCGTTCCCTCCCGATTGTCGGAATATTTCCATGCGTTGCCGATGAGGTTATCAAGAACCACCCACAACAGTTCTGGATCGCCCTCTGCTACCGTCCCTGGAGCAATTACGAATGTGACCCGGTTCTCCGGGAAAACCAGGACCAGTTCCGAAACTACCGATTTCGCAATTGCGCTCAAATCAACCTTTTCCCAATGCATTTCGCCGTGCAGGACACATGAAAACCTGAGCAGGCCATCGATGAGCCGTTCCATACGCAGGGTGCTTTCATATATTTCCCGAATGTAACCTTGGCATTGCTCTTCGAGTTTGTTGCCGAACATTGCCTGGATCACCTGGCAATAGCCGTTGATGGCGGCCACCGGCGTGCGCAGGTCGTGGGAAACGCGATAGTTAAATGCCTCCAGCTCGATAATCGCGTTTTTAAGTTCGACAGCGTCGGCGGCCAGGTCGGCGTTCAGAATTTGGATTTTCTCTTCCATCTGTCTGCGTTCGGAAATATCTGTGATCGCGATGCGGCACTCTTGCCCGGATTTGCAGGCCAAGGCCTCGATCTGAACAAAAAGCGGGGGCTTTCCCTCGTTCGTGAGCGCCGTCTCGCAGGACGCCTTGGCCTGGGTGGCAAAAACCTTTCCAAGAAATTCAAAGAAAGTTGGACGGGAGTCAGCCGGCACAAACAGCCCGAAGCGCTGGCCGAGCAGCTTAGAACGCTCGGTACCGAGGAGGCTCGCGCCGCCAAGGTTCGCTGCAGTGATGATCCCATTACGGTCGAGGGTCAGGTAACCAACCGGGGCGAAATCGTACAGGTCGGTGTATCTGTCCAAGGCCGTCTCCAACTCTTCCTTGGCCTGGCGCAACTCTTCATTCTGCATCTCCAGCTCGATCTGGTGT
>JAFGRU010000075.1 GCA_016934985.1 Deltaproteobacteria bacterium | reverse complement strand
TCAGAAGGCAAACTCGATATCTCGAAAGAAGATGTGGAAAAGGGGGATCAACACCTGCGCAAGGTTATCTCTGACATCGAGTCCAAGATTTTCGGCCAGCTCAGAAACATGAACGTAAAAGACGACATTGCCAGTCAGCTGGAAAAAAGACTCAATGATCGGATGGACGAAATTTTTGAAAAGGTCAAATTGGAAATCATCCAGTCCACGTCCGCTGCCGGCGCAAAAGACAGCCTGGCCGGTTTGAGCATCCTGGAAATTTTGATGCAGAATGTCGACGATGGCGATGACCTCGCGGAGATTCTTGAAAGCATCCGGACCAGGGCCCGGTCAGAAGATATCGACGTGAACAGTTTTGCGGAGATTTTTGCCCAGATCGTCAAAGAGCAGAAAAGAAGGACCGAGGCAAGACGGGAACAGACATCGAAAGAAATTCTGGAACCCCGGGCGATGATGGCTTTTCTCGAGCAGGAGATGTTCAGGGCGAAGCGATTTCGTTTGCCGTTTGTTGTCCTGGCTTTTTCCCTGGTATCGGCCAGACCGAAAACCGACGTGCCGGTCGATGCAGTGTCACAATGGCATCTGGAAAATGCAATATTTGACAAGCTGTTGACCGCTGTGAGGGATGCGGATGCAGTTGGAATGTTCGGGATGAGCAGAGTCGGTGTGCTCCTGCCCCACACGCTATCGGGCGGGGGCGAGATAGCGCTCAATCGGTGCATCCGGCAGATACATTCAGAACCGCTCCTCCTGAACGGCATTCCTTTTGAATTCAGAATGGCCGGCGTTCACTCCGAGTTCGATTTGGCCAAGGCGCCCGATATCAATGTGTTTGTCGAGGCACTGTTGAACGAATTGATGAACCTGGAAGTCAGGCTCAGAAACATACAATCCATTATGTGATCGGCGGGTATTACCAGCAGGGTACGTGGTTTATAAATTATACAAACGCCGCTTGACCCCATTTCCATTTGGTAAACACCGCTCCGTTGGCAGCGGGGCGGTGATGAGGCTGCCGTCGCCGCTATCAGATCGAGAATCCGGGGTTGTAGCGTGACGACAAGCTCGGCAGGCCGCCAGCCACATTCCGCATTAAAATCGCAATTTTTACAACCCACTCTATTTCAGAAACAGAAATGGCCAACCTCAAAATAGGGGTTGGCCATTCACATTTGTCAGCTATTGCATGAATCCTGTCATCATTATCAAATTCAACCTGCCTGTCTGAACCAATACAACTTATAGAACATTTCGTTTTGACTGGCCTGGTAAATTAAATTAGCTTAAAAAACAGGCTGGAAAGTTCTTTTCACCGCCACCCAAATTGTTTAGGGTCCCCAATCACCGACCTGCTTTTGAATCAGTCCTCAAGGGATGATCAGCCTCGTCCCGCGGGCCGAATCCACTGATATCGGTCTTTTCGGCACTACGACGGAAAAAATGGCCAACGAAAGTCCGGACACTTTTTCCTCTGCATAACAGCAAGGTCATCACATGGCAAAGAAAAACAAGAAAAATCGAAAAGGCTGCCTGCTTGTACTGCTCATACTTATCGGCGCCCTCCTCGTCTACAACTCAGTTCTGACAAAAACGACAAAGGAAAATAAACACAGAACCTTTATTGCTGTAACGTTAAGAGACGGCGTCGAAAAATATTTCTCCAAACATAAGCACTATCCGGAAAATGTATCTGCACTGGACATAACATATAAAAATACCATTGAAGAATTTCTCCGGACAGGAATTCTCGAGTACAGCCGTGATCCCTCAGGCAGCCAGTGGTTTACCGTTACCTGTCGCTTTTCAGGAATTCTCTCCAGGGGCGGCAATTCGCCCGCCTTCTCCTGGTCCGGCATCCAGTACAGTAACGATGTGAACAAGCTGTCGCTGCCCGCCGGGGAACATCCGGCCGCAGACAAAAACGGTTTTTTCCAGGCCGACTTCCACTGACGGAATCAACACCTTGTGCTCAAACAGCCTTTGGATGACCCGAATTTATATTCAGCACTTGAAACATCTGTTATCGCTTCATCGCTTAAACAGGTTACGGGGTCGCCAGCTTGGGCTCCCGCAAAAGAAATCAAGTATCAATAAAGATCAAAACAAATGAAAGGATAATATTATGCGGAAATTGGCATATGCAGTATTTGCGATTTTGATCTTATCTGTTGGTACTGTGCAAGCAGAAAGTGTTCAGTTCAAAAAATTGAGTCAACCTGCTTTCTGTTCATTTTTTGGAAGGCCCTTGCAGGTGGTCAATGTCGAAACCACAGGGAAAGAATTTTTCAATAATTCAACCCAAAAATACACATACGGATATAAAGTGACAGTAAGACGGCCAAGTAAGGATGATGGGCGTGGTGTTGCATATGATGGTTTAAATTACCGTTTGTATTATTGGGCAGCGGAAGACCAATACAGTCCATCCATTGCTGTGAAAAACGGGATGGAGGTATATCAGGATATAAACAAATCCAACAATCGGTTTGTCACGTTGTATATTACTACGGGGTTGCAACCGGGTGTACACAGAATCCGTATCGCGTTATTCCCATATCTGATGTATAGCTCCACCGGAAGTTTCAGGGATGCTATCACCATCTATAGACACGATTATGTATCTATCCTCAAACGATTTTTTAAATCAACAACCCCTACAGGATTTGCTGCCGGCGTTGTTTGGGATAAAGGTGAATCAGTAGCAGTCGATACTGGATTGTTGTGGATATCAACTAAATTTGGGCAGGTCATTGAATTTGAAGTGCCTGCAATAATGCCAAGAATTCAAACTCGATATGCAACAGATGCAGCCACTCAATTAAAACGGAATGGTCTAATTCCAAGGCCTGATTTTAAACATACAATTCCCACCCATGACAAGAGATTTGATAGGCGTGTCGCAAAAGTGCAATATGAATTTAATCAAAAACTGCATGCAGGCACTCCTGTCGCCTATAAGTTTTATAAATATGTCGGAGGAACTCCAGCTAACCCAACCACATTTGATAAGAAGGAAAAATGTGGAGATGGCATAGACAATAATGGAAACCATCAAATTGACGAGGGTTGTTATGATAAAGAGATACTTGTTGATGATAATAAATGTCGTGATGATACTATTGGTGTTTATATAGACGGCAAAAACTTTGGCAACACACCTGCTGGCCACAAACGCGAATACGATATGAGTCGGGTAAAAAGAGGCTGGCATTATTTGGAAATCGTTGCTTTAAACTCTGCCGGAAAGAGTATGAAGTGTGATGACAACGATGTTGTAACCTGGGGTGTGACACTGGGCAAAGGAATGAAATTCTACAGTGGTGGCAGACAGAAAAGCGGCGAACTTCATGCAAACGCTCATGAGCGGAAAAAAAAGGTCGCCAAGTTCTCAATATTTGTACCATAAGGAACAAACAGGCCTTATTTATCTAAGAAACAAATATCTTGCAGTTGCCGCATTCTGTTGACCGGTATTCGCTGTTCGAATTGCCATTCAGCTACTGCTGCTGCGGCGGTCAGGGCGGTCAGAATGTCAACAAGGTGGAGACCGGTGTGCACCAGCGCTTCGATTTTCGCCACTCCGAATCATTAGCATTCCCGCCGGTTGAACGTCCCGACCACTGCACTGTCGATGAGACCGGCGCCGCCTGTGACAATAAGCATGGCCTATATCCTTGGGGTATTCATCCCAATCCGTGTTTTCTACCGCCGGGTCCCCTTCCCGGCGACCTTTCGAGGGCCTCAAGAATGTTCTTCAGGCGCGGCCAGGTTTCAGCGGGTTCCTCGGTAAAGCAGGATTTTTCCGGATAGATCTCATAAAAGGGACGCAGGGTTAACGGCGTCAGGTTCATCATGATGACATTGGCACCGCGCATCAAACCGCTCTCCAAGCCATCATTGGTGTTCAGGGTGGTGAGAGCGGTAGTGCAGGGAAGATTGGCCTCGGGACAGACAATCCGGGTCAGGGCCAGAACCTTGTAACCCATGAGCGCGGTATTGGGGACCTGTTCTTCGGGCGGCAGGAGGTCGAAGCCCAGGCCCCGACCCAAAAGGGTGTCTGGATGGGGGATAAAAGGACCGGAACCGACCATATCCAGGTCGAGTTCGGCGAACATGCAGATGTCCTCCGCCAAAGAGTTATAGGACTGGCCCGGCAGGCCGATCAGGACACCGCTGCCGGTTTCGTAGCCGAGCTCTCGCAAATGCCGCAGCAAATCAAAACGGTTTGATGCCGCACCTTTTAAAGGCGGATGCACAGCTCGGAAAAGGTCGCGATTCGAAGTCTCGAAACGAAGCAGATAGCGATCCGCACCGGCTTCCCGCCAGAGCGCGAGTTCCTCCTCATTCCGTTCCCCAAGACTGAGGGTCACTGCTAAACCTGTCTCACGCTTGAAAGTGCGGATAATGTCGGCCAGCCACTCCCCCTCGATGCCCGTGTCCTCCCCAGCCTGAAGAACCACCGTCCCGAAGCCGTAAGAAAAAGCCTCGGCGGCGGACGAACGGATTTCAATGGCACTCATACGGTAGCGCGGCACCCTTGAATTGCCTGCCTGCAGGCCGCAGTAGCCGCAACGGCGGCGGCAGTGGTTAGATATCTCCACCAGGCCGCGCATGTGGACCGCATCGCCAACGGACCTCCGCCGCACCCTGTCGGCCATCTGCCAAAGCTCGCTCAGCCTGTCGCTGTTTGTCTCCCGCAGCCAGGTTTCAATCTCTTGTTTATTCAAATTCATTGCAAAAAATATTTTTCCTTTTCTGCTTCCTGCATAGGTTTCCAGGGTTGCGTCCCCGGTTTCATATCCCTTTCACATACACCTCGTAAGCTGCCGGGAACGGCACCAGCGCCCGTGGCAACACACCCAGGCTGTGGGCGATGGCCAACCCGTAGTTGGTCATGGGTACCCCCTGCCGGCGGCAGCGCAGCGCCCGCGTCATAACCTCGCGGCGGTTGGTGGTACAGGCGCCGCAGTGGATGACCAGGGAATAGCCGCTCAGGTCGTCCTCGAAGTCATGCCCCTGGATAAAGTCGAATTCCAGCTTGCCGCCCACATACTGGGTCAGCCAGCGGGGGATTTTGACCCGGCCGATATCGTCTGCAATTGGATGGTGGCTGCACGATTCGGCAATCAGGATACGATCGCCTGGATGCAGACGGTCGATGGCCAGCACCCCTTCCGTCATGCTGACGAGGTCGCCCTTAAAACGGGCGAAAAGGATGGAAAAGCTCGTCATGGGGATATCGTCGGGAGTATCCGCCGCCACCTTGAGAAAGGCCTGGGAATCGGTGACCACCAGTTGCGGCGGCCGGGTCAGACGCTCCAGGGCCTCCTTGAGTTCGCGCTCCTTGACCACAATACAGAAGGAGTCGTTGTCCAGCAGATCGCGGATGGACTGGACCTGGGGCAGAATGAGACGGCCCTTGGGTGCCTCCTTGTCAATGGGCACGACCAGCACCGCCATTTCGCCCGGATCGACGAGATCTGCGACAATGGCCGGATTTTCCACGAACTCGGCCGGTGCGGCGGCAATCATTGCGAGGCGCAGGTCGGCGAGACCCTTGCCGTTGGCAGCCTCGGTCCGCGCCACCTGGCAACCGCTCTTTTCGAGCCTCTCTTCCGTATCCGGCAGAGGAGTACTCCGGTCGCACTGGTTGAATACCACGACCGTCGGAATCTCCCGTTCCTCCAGTTCATGGAGAATATTGTTTTCGAATGCTCCCCACTCGCCTGCCACCGTCACCAGCAGGGCGAGATCGGTGCGGTCGAAAATGCGCCGGGTCTTTTCCACCCGCAGTTGGCCGAGGTCACCGCAGTCATCGAGACCGGCAGTGTCGATAAACAGCACCGGCCCCAGGGGCAAAAGCTCCATGGGCTTCTCCACCGGATCGGTGGTGGTCCCGGCAAAATCGGACACGATGGAGACCTGCTGACGGGTGATAGCGTTGAGGAGACTCGACTTGCCGACGTTGCGGCGACCGAATATGCCGATATGCAGGCGCATGCCTTTGGGGGCCGCACGGTTCATGTAGCCACCTCTTCATCGGGCAATGCGGAACTGCCCAAACGGCAGACTGCTTCGGGCGACACCAGTTCGTCGAACTCCTCAGCGCTCAACAGGGCCTCGTCAAGAACCATCTCACGGATGCCCTTCCCCGCCTGCCGCGCCCTGGCCGCCACCTCCTCGGCTTTGGCGTAGCCAAGACGCGGGATGAGAGCCGTAACCGTCGCGGTGGAGCCCTCGACAAAAGCTCGGCAGCGTTCTTCGTCAGCCTGCAGTTCCGCTACTGCGTGCCGGCGCAGAATGCGACAGGAACGTTCCAGAAGATCGAGACTCTCCAGCAGACTGTGGGCCACCAGGGGCAGAAAGGGATTAAGTTCCAGATTCCCGGCCGCACAGGCCGAGGCAATAACCTGATCATGTGCCATGACCAGAATGGCCGCCTGGGTCACGGCCTCGGGAATGACCGGATTGACCTTGCCGGGCATGAAGGAACTCCCTGCCTGGCGGGGCGGAAGACGAATCTCGCCGAAGCCCGCTTCCGGGCCGGAAGAGAGCAGGCGCAGATCACCGCAAATCTTCATGAGGCTGACGGCGCAGGCCTTGACAAGCCCCGACACCTCGACGAAAACGTCGGCGTTCTGGGTCGCTTCCACCAGGTTTTCGGCGCGGGCGAGATTGAGGCCGGTCAATTCCCGCAGCTTGTCCACCACGCGGAGAATATAGCGGCGCGGCGCACCGTTGCCGGTACCCACGGCAGTGCCTCCGAGATTGACGACACGCAGGCGCTCCCGGCATTTGTAGATGCGCCAGCGGTCACGGCCAATGGCCTCGGCATAGGCACCCATCTCCCGTCCCATAGTGATAAGAACCGCATCCTGCAGTTGGGTGCGGCCGACCTTGACCACATGGGCCAGGTTTTTTTCCTGTTCCTGAAACGCCTCCTGCAGGGCGACGACCTCATCCTCCAGCGTAATTAACAGATTCAGGGCGGCAACCCTCAGAGCTGTTGGATAGGTGTCGTTGGTCGACTGGTAGCGGTTTATATCATCCAGGGGAGAGACACGGGAATAACACCCCAGATATTCGCCAAGCAACTGCAAGGCACGGTTTGCCAGGACCTCGTTGACGTTCATGTTGAGGCTGGTACCGGCTCCGCCCTGCAGGGCATCGCAGACGACGTGGCCTGAGAGCAATCCCTCGCTCATTTCGCGGCAGGCCCGCAGGATGGCGTCGGCCTTGTCCGGCTCGTTTTTCCACACGCCGAGGTCACGGTTGACTTCGGCGCAGGACAGCTTGACCATGCCATAAGCGCGGATCAGGGCCTCATGGCAGGGCCGCCCGGCGAGGGGGAAATTTTCCATAGCCCGCAGGGTATGAATGCCGGAGAGCCCCTTCGCCGGGATCTCACGCTCACCGAGCAGATCCCGCTCCATACGGGTTTCGCTATGTCCGTTGTCAGCAGTAGACATCCCGTCGTCCTTCGCGGACCTGTTGCAGCATCTTTTTGGAACGTTCGCACTCAACCCCGGTCAGTGATGCCACAACCTCCCGGATGGTCTCCTCGCCGACCCGGCGGGTCTCTTCGGAGGCGTAATCAAGGAGATATTCGAGAAAGGTCGCCAGGCCGTTGGGTTCGCAGTGAAGTCGTATTTCTCCGGGCTTGGCCAGATCCATGAAATCCTTGCCGGTCCTTCCCAGACGATAACAGGCGGTACAGAAGGAGGGAACATATCCCATGGCGGCCGCTTCCCTGATAACCTGATCGAGGGAGCGATGATCCCCCAGGGAAAACTGGGCGTCCACGGAATCCTTTACCGCGCTGGAATAACCGCCTGGATTGGTGCGCGAACCGGCGGAAATCTGCGAGATACCAAGGGCCAGCATTTCCCGGCGCATCTCGGAGCTTTCCCGCGTCGAAAGAATGATGCCGGTGTAGGGGACGGCCAGGCGCAGTACCGCCACGATCTTGCGAAAAGCGTCGTCCGTCACCGGACAGGGCGGATGGGCGGCCAGCTCAGAGTTAGTAGCCGGTTCCAGGCGCGGCACGCTGATAGTGTGGGGGCCGACCCCGAAGCGGTCCTCAAGATGCTGAATGTGGTTGAGCAGGCCCAGAATCTCGAATTTCCAATCGTGAAGGCCGAAGAGCACACCGATGCCGACATCATCGATACCGGCCGTCATGGCCCGGTCCATGGCGGTCACGCGCCAGTCGAAATCGGTCTTTTTGCCGGCAATATGCACCTTGGCATAAGTCGGGCGGTGATAGGTTTCCTGAAACAGTTGGTAGGTTCCGATGCCCGCACCTTTGAGTTCCTGAAACTCTTCGGTGGCCAGGGGCGCGATGTTGACGTTGACACGGCGGATTTCATCATGGCCGCCGCAGGTGCGGTAGACCGTGTCGATGGAATCTAGAATATAGCGGAAACCTTCCTGTGAGCAGGACTCACCCGCCACCAGCAGCAGGCGTTTGTGCCCCTGTTTTTCCAGCAGAGCCACCTCGCGGGCGATTTCTTCCTGGGTCAGGGCACGCCGTTCAATGGCCTTGTTGGTCGCCCGGAAAGCACAGTAGAGACATTCGTTTTTGCACAGATTGGAGATGTACAGGGGCGCGAAAAGGACGATGCGGTTGCCGTAGATGGCGTCCTTGATATAGCGAGCCGTCTCATAAAGTTCTTCGACCTGGTCTGGATCACTGATCTTCATAAGTACGGCGACCTCCTCCGAGTTCAGGCCGTGAAGTTCTTTGGCTTTGTCGAGGATATCCAGGACCTGGGCGGACCCTGGAGCAACCGGCGTGGCCGCCAGGATTTTATCGATGAAGGTTTCGCTTTGCAAATCCTGCGGTGGGTGATGAATTTGGGGCTCTGACATGGTTTCTCCGTGGTGGTGCCGGATATTCGTGAAAATTTTCGGTTTGGAGGAAAGGATTGGTGGTGCCCATTCCAAGGACCGCACGAACACACCTTAAAAATCTTCAGAAACAATCCGGCATGAAAAAGAAAGGGGTGCCGGGCCTGCAACAACCCGGCACCCCAAAGTGAAACACTCTGAAGGGGTATTGAGCCTTTCACTTTATGGGATTCACCTGTTTTATTTCTAATCGATGTACTTGCCGCGCGGCGTGTAGTCGGTGTGAAGCAGCTTGTGGGACAGATGGCCGCAGGGACCTTCCTTGAGAAACTCCTGATACACCTTGAGCACCGCTTCGTTTTCATGGGATTTCCGTGCTTTACCGGCCTCACCGTAAGCACGGTCTTCGGCGTAGATGGCTTTGGCACGAGCTTCGCGGATATCAAGGTTGGTCGGGATCGGCTGTCCCCCGCCGCCGAGGCAACCGCCGGGACAGGCCATAACCTCGATAAAATGGCATTCGGAGAATTTGCCGCCCGCCTTGATGTCTTCCATGACCTTGCGGGCATTGCCGGTGCCGTGAGCCACACCAACCTTGACGGTTGCGCCCTTGATCCAGTTCCAGTCGGGGACCAGATGCTGGATGATGGCCGGTACGGGTCCAACCTCTTCGGGGATCTTGAGTTCGACATAGCGACAGCCTTCAAAGCCACGCACCGGAATAATGTCGGCATGATCGTAGAAGTTTTCCACCTGTTTGCCGGTGACGAATTCGAGAACGCTGCGCAGGGCAGCTTCCATAACCCCACCGGTGGCGGCGAAAATAACCCCGGAGCCGGATGCGGTGCCGAAGGGGCTGTCGAAATCGGACTTCGGCATGTCGGGCAGGTTGATGCCGCTTTCACGGATCATCTTGGCCAGTTCGCGGGTGGTCAGACCGAAGTCGACATCCTGGTGGCCGCTGTCCGCCATTTCCGGACGGTTGCATTCGAATTTCTTGGCGGTACAGGGCATGAGAGCCACGCTGACGATGTCTTTGGGATCGATGTTGTTTTTCTCGGCATAGTAGGTTTTGATCATGGCGCCGAACATCTGCTGGGGGCTCTTGGCCGAGGAGACATTGCCCAGATATTCCGGGTAGAAATGCTCGATGTACTTGACCCAGCCCGGGGAACAGCTGGTGAACTGGGGCAGCGGCATACTGGTGTCGCCCTGAACGAGGGTTTTGTAAAGGCGCAGGATGAGCTCGGTGCCTTCCTCGATAATAGTCAGGTCAGCGGTGAAGTTGGTGTCGAAGACCTTGTTGAAGCCAACTTCACGCAAGGCACTGTTCATTTCCCAGGTCATGGGCGTGCCGGGCTCGAGGCCGAACTCTTCGCCGATGGCGGCACGCGGTGCCGGAGCGGTCTGGATAACGACGTGTTTGGTCGGATCTTCAATGGCATCCCAGACGAGGTCGGTCTGGTCTTTGGCGGTGAGGGCGCCGGTGGGGCAGCGGTTGATACACTGGCCGCAGTTGATACAGACCACTTCGCCCAGGGGTTTGTCGAGGAAGGTGCCGATGGCGGTTTTGTTGCCGCGGCCGACATTTTCCAGGGCCTTGACTTCCTGGAACTCAGCACAGGTGCGCACGCAGCGACGGCACTGGATACATTTGTTGTTGTCGCGTGTAATGGCAAAACTCGACTTGTCGATATTGAAGATAGGCAGGTCCGGATGGCCGAAACGGTACTCGTCGACACCGTATTCCTGAGCCAGGTTCTGCAGTTCGCAATTGTTGTTGCGGGCACAGGAGTAGCATTCGCCGTAATGTTCGGAAAACATCAGGTCGAGGATGTGGCGGCGTGCCTTGCGGACCTTGGGGCTGTGGGTTTTGACCGTGATGGCCTGGGTAATGGGATAGGTACAGGAAGCCTGCAGGGTCCACATGCCTTCGATCTCAACCACACAGATACGGCAGACGCCCTCAACACAGAGGTCTTCGTGGTAACACAGGGTCGGAATGCGAATGCCGAGATGTTTGGCGGCTTCCAGGATGGTGGTCCCGGATGCCACCCTGGTTTCTTTTCCATCAATGGTTACCGGGATCATTTCGGTATTTGCAGCGGTTGCTTGTTGCGTCATATTTTCTCTCCTCGCAGTGTCGAATTGTGGCCGGCCGGCAACGCAGGAAGCGTCTTCAAGGCTGTCCATATCCTGCTCTTCCGGCGGCGCGCTTCGAAACCAATCACAAAATTTCGCCCATTTGGATGTTGCCATAATGTCCATGCCTTTCATGGTTGCCAAAATTCGGCCGGCACTTTCAGGCACCTCAGACCGCGACCGGTTCGCGGTTAAAAATTTCCTTGCGAAAATGCTTGACGATGGACAGGAAGGCATTGGGGCTCGATTGACCGAGGCCGCATTTGGAAGCGATCTGCATGGTTTCCGCAAGCTTGCACAGTTCATTGAGATATTTGGCCGAACACTCGCCCTTTTTCAGCAGCCGCACACCTTCGAGAAGTTTACTGTTGCCGATGCGGCACGGGGTGCACTGGCCACAGGATTCATCTTCAAAGAATTCGAGGAAGTTTTCCGCTACGTCGAGGAGGTCGCGCTGCTGGCCGAATACGATTATGGAACCGCCGGTGGCGACATCTTCGTAGGCAATGGCGCGGTCGAATTCAGCGGAAGGCACACAGGTTCCGGAAGCACCGCCGATCTGCACGGCCTTGGCGCCTCTCCCGCCCACTTCCGTGAGCAGCTGATTGACGCTGATACCCATGGGAAATTCATAAACTCCGGGAGATTCGACATCACCCGAGATACTGAACAGCTTGAGGCCGCTCGATTTTTCGGTGCCCAGTCCTCTGAACCAGTCGCTGCCCTTCACCATGATGGTGGCGATCCAGGCAAAGGTTTCGACGTTGTTGACCAGCGTGGGTTTGCCCAGATAACCGCTGGCCGCCGGGAAAGGCGGGCGATTGCGGGCTTCGCCGCGCTTGCCTTCGAGGGCTTCGATGAGGGCGGTTTCCTCGCCGCAGACGTAGGCGCCGGAACCCATGTGGATGTGGATATCGAAATTGAAGCCCTTCATACCGAGGCAGTTTTCACCGAGCAGAACTTTTTTGCGGCGTTCTGCAAGGCATTTTTCCAGTTTTTCACGCAGGAAGGTGTATTCGGCGCGCAGGTAGACGATGCCTTCATCGGCGCCGATTGCATAACCGGCCAGGGCCATGCCGTCAAATACCAGGTCGGCCCAGTTCTCGAAAATAACGCGGTCTTTGAAGGTGCCGGGTTCGCCCTCGTCGGCGTTGCAGATGACATACTTCTTGTCGCTCTTTTCCGCAGCGGTGAATGCCCATTTCAGTCCGGTCGGGAAACCGGCGCCGCCGCGGCCGCGGATACCGGATTCGCGCACCTGGTCGATGAGCGCTTCGGGCGTGATCTGTAATCCGGCCTTGAGGCCCTCGGCGGCGGCAATTTGGGAAAAGGTGATCTGATTTCGAATCGATTCCTGGATCATGAGAACTATCCCTCCTCGTTGGGAACCCGGCGCTTACGCCCGGCTCTTGAAGCTGTCCAAAATTTCACCGACTTTTTCGGGGCTAACCTTGGTGTAAAGGGTTTCGTTGACCAGCATGGCCGGGCCCTGGTCACAAACGCCCATGCAGTTGGCCCACTCCAGGCTGAAACGGCCGTCCTTGGTCGTCTCACCGAAAGTGATGCCGAGATCATTTTCGAGCTGGCGGGCGACAGCCTGCTTGCCGGCCATGTCACAGCTGATGGTGCGGCACAGACGGATGACAAAATTGCCCTGGGGACGTTCACTGAGGAAAGAATAGAAGGACACCACGCCGTATACTTCCGAAGGTTCGATTTTCAGGAGGTTGGCGACAGCCTGCATGGCGTAATCCGTGATCTGGCCGCTCTGATCCCGGAAATCCTGCAGGATGGGGATGAGCGCGTTGCGCTGGTCACCGTGTTTTTCCACCAGTCCCTGGAGCTGGTCCAAGGTTTGTTCGTGTTGGGAAATCAACATGGGCTTCTCCTTGACCTTTCTTCGCTAATGGGTTATTTCATTGCAGTAATATTAAAAATTTAAAAAAAGTAACACGACTTGTATAAAAAAATTTGTTTGGTGTCAACAATAAATAAAAATATCCCTGGAAATTATTTCCCCGTGCTGCGGTGATGAAAAAAAATTTGTGGCTATGTTTCGGCCGCTAGGATGAAGAGCTACCGTTGCCTGTTCTCCACGAAACGCCTCATTTGCTGGGAGGGGTTTTTTAGGAATATCGCGTATGCTGAAAATTCAGGCTCATATTTTTGGTGGTGGCGGTGGAATTGGGCGATGGCTTGCGGATCGCATTTTCTCAAAAATGCAACCCACGTACTGTTATGACCTTTCACCTAAACACCTTGATTTACTATCGGATTCTATTCGGAGGTGCCCCCTTGATGGCTTGGGAATAGCAGACTACAAAGACAATTTCCGTGTCGGCGATTGGGTTATCCTGGCCGTTCCCCAACCGGCTCTGCAAAATACGGTCTCGGAGCTGGTTCAAGCCCTGCCGCCAGAGGTGCTCCTTGTCGTAGCAACCTCAACCCAAAAAGGGTCGCTTAAACTCCTACAGCAACACCTCCCCTTCAGCTGTGATTATCTTGGATTTCATCCCTTGTTTTCCCACGCCGTCGGAAATCCTATGGGCCAGACGGCTGTGTTAACCGACTTCAATGAAGCAAAGCAGTCACACCAGGAATTCATTAAAGCCATTGCAAGTACGGGTTTATTTGTAACCCCCCTTTCGGCTGAAACCCATGACCAATATATGGCCCTTATACAAGCCCTGACCAACTTTTGCCTGATCGGTTTTGCAGCGACAATAGGCTCAAGCGGGATCCCACCGTCTAACCTTCGCAACCTGAAAACACCAAACTTTCAGCTTCTCTATTCATTTGCCTGTCGGGTGTTGAAATCGACCAACACCACCACCGGGTCAATACAATTCACGCCGGAAGCAAGAGCAATTCGAGAATCCTTTCTTTCATCACTGGAAATACTTCATGAGAAGTTGTCGTCGTCTCAAACAGTCGCGGATTGCGCCCAAGTGATTGATGAAATGAGGGCTCCCTTGTCGGGAGCAGAGATTGAAGAAGGTGCAGAAGAATCGGCAGCGGCTGTGGATGCACTCCAACACTTCGAAAAACTCCTTCACAGGTACAAAATCTTTAAACGACCGTTTGTTTTTCGTCATCGGATAAAGGACGTCGTACATATTGTCAGAATTAAAGAAATCACCCATGACGAGATTCATTGTCTCGAATCCACAAAGAAATTCATGGATGAGGACGGAAATCTTAAAGAAATTGCTATTGGTCTTCTCGATAAAACAAGGGCGTATTTCCGCCAGGTTGGCATAAACCTTCCCCCTCCAAAAAAAATTAAATTTTGCAAGAGGGACATAAAGCTTTTAACACCTGAGGAGCTGAGGACTTTTTACAAAGAGAAAGTCAAACCGATCTCCAAAACGGTAGAACTACTCAACTTAAGGGGTGTAAAAGAAGACTACGTTGAAGAACTGCTTCCTCTCGCTATCAAAGGGCTTTGGAAGTGTGATTTTGTTGAATGCTATCGAAAGCGAGGGGGAATTGAAAAACTCTTGGTTACAGTAAGGGCCAATCCGAATATTGATATTGAGGAAGTGATCGAACAGGTTCGTTTGGCTGTTGAGGAAGGGGAAATAATATCCAGTTCGAGGGGAAGCTCTGCCTAGGTAAAATCGGGTACTGCCTGTCAGGTCCAAATTTGAGTTGCTTCCAAATAAGGTGAGCTCCAATCTGGAAAAGGCACCGTTGACAAGCCCTCTTTAAAACACCACAATAAAGAAGTTTACATTACCGGATATTCCAAAGTGCAGCAAAAAAGAAATCTCCTCTTGTTCAGGTTAAACTTGTCCGTTGACCCGGTTTCAAGTCAGCCTTTCTTTCATGGGACCAGACATGACGGCGCTCAAGATTACCGATACGCTTTCCATTCCCGACAAAGAGATGCAATTCAGCTACTGCTGCTCCGGCGGTCCGGGCGGACAAAATGTCAACAAGGTGGAGACCGGTGTGCACCTGCGCTTCAATTTTCGCCACTCCGAATCTTTGCCGCCCCATTGCCGGGCCAGGCTGGAAGCATTGGCAGATTCCCGCGTCGGCAAAGATGGGACAATTACTATCAAGGCCCAGCGCTACCGGACCCGGGAGCAGAATCGTGACGATGCCCTCAACCGTCTTGCCCATATGCTCCGCAAGGCAGCAGCCAAACCGAAAGTCCGGCACGCCACCAGACCTACGGCAGGTTCACGAAAGTTGCGGCTGGAGGAAAAGAAAAAACGCGGACAGGCAAAAATCCTGCGCAAGAAACCGACGCTTACCGAATCTTAGTCATCCTTTAACAACCATTCCCGCCCACCCGGCGGGCAGCATGGCAAATATCTATGACCGTCAATCTGGAAACAATCCGCAACGCCGCAGACCTCATCCGGGGAAAAATCGTCCGCACCCCCTGCTCTTACTCCCGGACCCTGTCCGACATCACCGGGGCTGAGGTTTTTCTTAAATTTGAGAACCTCCAGTTCACGGCTTCCTTTAAAGAACGGGGGGCACTTGTGAAACTTCTTTCGCTCACGAAAAGCGAGAAGGAGGTGGGTGTCATCACCATGTCGGCGGGCAACCACGCCCAGGGAGTGGCCTACCATGCCCAGCGCCTGGGCATACCCGCCACCATCATCATGCCCCGCTTCACCCCCAACGTAAAGGTCGAGCAAACCCGTGTTTTCGGTGCGGAGGTCATTCTTAAAGGGGACAACCTCGATGAAGCCGCCATCCATGCACATGGCTTAATGGAGGCCAGGAAGCTGACTTTCATTCACCCCTATGACGATGAAAAAGTCATCTCCGGGCAAGGGACCATCGCTTTGGAAATATTGGAGGACCAACCCGACCTGGACGTGCTTGTCGTCCCCGTGGGTGGGGGCGGTCTCATTTCCGGCATTGCCGTTGCCGCCAAAGAAATGCGGTCCACCATTGATATTATCGGCGTGGAAACAGCCCGTTTCCCATCCATGCTCCAGGCCATGAGAGGACTTCCCATCGAATGCGGAGCGGCAACCTTCGCGGAAGGGATTGCGGTTAAACAGCCGGGGAAGATTACTCTCGGACTTATCAGCAAGCACGTGGACGATATCCTCCTCGCCGAGGAGAACGATATCGAGGCCGCCGTCCTTCTCCTTCTCGAAGTGGAAAAAACGGTGGTGGAAGGCGCTGCGGCTGTCGGTCTCGCCGCTCTCTTGAAAAATCGGGGAAGGTTTGCCGGGAAAAAGGTAGGACTGGTTCTCTCAGGTGGCAATATCGACCTTCTTATCCTGTCGACCATCATCCAGCGAGGTTTGGCCCGCAGCGGCCGCCTGGTGCGCCTGGGGATCGAAGTCCCCGACCGGCCTGGCTCCCTGGCCGAGGTGACCCGCATTCTCGGAGCTTCCCATGCCAACATCGTCGAGGTCACCCATCAGAGGGCCTTCACGCGCCTGTGTCTCAAATCGGTTCATCTGGAGGTGACTGTAGAAACCCGCGGCCTTTCCCATGTGCAGGACATCAGGGCGGGGCTGGAAAACGCCGGTTTTAAAGCCAATCTGGTCGATGCCGACATTAGCAACTGCAACAGTTGAATTCGCTCTCGAGAGCAAATAATTTTTGCCGGTCAAGTGTCAGTTAGGCGACGCCAGCCCGTATTTCTCCTCCAAGCGGACACGCTCTTCATCCGGGAGGGATCTAACGTATTTTCGCCAGCCCGGGCACCAACCGATATGCCAGCGCCACAGGCGGCCCAACAAGGAATCGGGCCGCTTGTCATAAACAGCCCGGAAACGACAAGTATCGCAACTGTATTGCGCCATTGGTTCATCTCCGCTAAAAATTGTTTATCGTTGCCCCTGCCTGGTGACAGCTGTTTTTCAACGTCATAAAAAAATTACCACTATTCATCACAAGCCATTGCCCTGCGGGTTCCCTGCGCTCCGGAGACCTTTTGAGGACGGTCAGAATTCGCAAAATGTCTCTTTCGCTCCGGCTGCCGTACAAGGGGAATAATACTTAAAATTTAACACGTTCAACTTAAAATTTTTCTTAGTCGGCTCTTGGAATGGATGATACGAGGCATTGTGCCGCTAAACTGAATAACTACAAAAAATTTTTTATTGAAGAGTTGCATGACTGACTTTTTAGGTTATCATTTTTCAGGTCATCGAAAAATATTACAATTAATTATCTTGAGAAGGAGAAAATGAATGGAAAAGTATCAATGCGTATGTAGCTATGTGTACGATCCGGCAGAAGGCGACCCCAACGCGGATATCCCCCCCGGAACCTCTTTTGACGATCTCCCGGATGACTGGGTCTGCCCGGTCTGCGGCCTCGACAAAAGCAATTTCACCAAAATCTGATGCAGTAAAAATTGGCCTGCCGCCCTATCCGGATGTCTGCAATAAAGCAAACCTTGCATGCGGCGGTTGAAAAAGACGGCTTAGATTCATCGCTTGCCAGGGCGACAAGGCACATTAAAAGGAGTCTGTAAATGGACCGATATAAATGCGTCTGCGGTTACGTCTACGATCCGGCCAAAGGCGATCCCAAAGCCAATATCCCTCCAGGGACCGCTTTTGAAGATCTCCCCGGCGATTGGGTCTGCCCGGTCTGTGGCCTCAACAAAAGCAATTTCAAAAAAATCTGATTCGCCCACCACCACCATTGGCTGTTAAAAACCCAAACGGTACTCGTGCCGTTTGGGTTTTTTTACGCCTGGCCTGAATCCCCATGTTATTCCGCGCCGACAAATTTTTCCGCTGCCGCTGCTACACGAGCCTCCCTCTCACGCTCTTTGCCGTGATCGCGGGCCACGAGCATATAGATGGAAGGAATGATAAAAAGGGTGAATATCGAGCCGATGAACAACCCGCCAACCAGCACCAGACCGATAGAGTTTCTGGCCGCGGCGCCCGCACCGGTCACCAGGGTCAGGGGAAAGTGGCCGGCAATGGTGGCCACGGTGGTCATCAGAATCGGCCGAAGCCGGATCAGGGTGCCCTGGCGTACCGCATCCAGCTTGGAAAGACCTTGAAGCTGCAGTTTGTTGGCAAATTCCACAATCAGAATACCGTTCTTGGCAACCAGTCCCACGAGAGTCACCAGCCCCACCTGGGAATAAATATTGAGGCTCGTGGTCCAACCGCTGGTCGGGAAAGCAACATTCGGGTCGGGCATTTTCAGGAAGGTGAAAACCAGCGCTCCGAAAAGGGCCAGGGGCACCGATCCGGCCAGAATGACAAAAGGGTCACGGAAGCTGTTGAACTGAGCGGCCAGAACCAGAAAAATCAATATCAAAGCAAGAAAGAACGCCGGCAGGAATTTGTTACCTTCGGTACGCAACTGGCGGGATTCGCCGGTATAGTCGATAACATATCCCTTGGGCAGTATCTTTGCCGCCTCAGCCTCCAGAAACCTGAGGGCCTCATCCAGTGGCCGGACGGCAACGCCGCTCATCTTCACCGCGTTTAATTGCTGAAAACGGTTGAGGGAGCGGGGCACCACTGATTCCCGCATCTCGGCAATAGTACTGAGTTTCACCAGCCCACCGGATGGGCCGGAAACGTAGATATTCTCAAGCTGATCGGGGTTGAGACGATCGGCCCTGCGAATCTGGGGTATAACCTTATAGCTGCGCCCGGCAATATCAAAACGGTTGACGAAGTTTCCGCCCACCATGCTGGCGAGATCGTTGCCGACCTGCTGCAGGTTAAGTCCCAACATGGCGACCTTGTCGCGATCGATAATAAATTCCGACTGAGGCTGATCAATTTTCACGTCGATAAGCGGCGGGAAGGCGAACATGCCACTTTGGATGGCTTTCAAGCGCAGCTGATTGGCAAATTCGAGAATCTTGTCGGATTCAACCGTGGAGGCAATGACAAATTCAACCGGGAAGTCGCCACCACCAGGCAATGCCGGAGGCAACACCGGGAAAATCCGTACGCCCGGCAACTTCTGCAGCTTTTGCTGAACCTCGGGCATGATCTGCCAGATATTCCGTTTCCGCTCTCCCCAGGGTTTGATCACCATGCCGGCAAAACCGGAGTTGGGAAAGGTCGCCTGAAAGGTAAACTGCGTTTCTTCTACACTCTGATAAACCTCGTTCACAGCCGCTGCAAAGTGGCTGTTCTGCTCCAGAGTTGAGTTGGCCGCCGCATCGAGAATGCCAAAGATTACCCCCTGGTCTTCCGTGGGGGCCAACTCTTTGGCAGACATGTTGAACATAGGGACGGTCAGCAGCGAAATCACGATCCAAACCATGTAGACGGCGGGGCGCGCCGCCAAAGTAGCATCAAGACACCTGCCGAAAACATTTTTCAATCTCTCGAACATCCGGGTTACCCACCCGGCAAAACCCTTTTCATCGATGCCCGGTTTGAGAAACTGGGACGCCATAACCGGAGAAAGCGTCAGGGCTACGACCCCGGAAACGGTTACCGCGCCGGCCAGGGTAAAAGCAAACTCTCGGAATAAAGCTCCGGTCAACCCGCCCTGCAGGCCGATGGGAAGGTAAACCGCCGCCAGGGTGATGGTCATCGCGATAATCGGCCCCACCAGTTCGCGGGCACCGATGAAGGCAGCCTCCAGAGGCGAGAGCCCTTCGGCCAGATGACGCTCCACGTTTTCAACCACGACAATAGCATCATCGACGACCAGACCGACGGAAAGGACAATGGCAAGAAGGGTGAGAAGGTTAACGGTAAATCCGAAAGCCTGCATAAGGAACACCCCGCCCACCAGGGAAACCGGGATAGCAATGACCGGTATCAGGGCGGTTCGCAAAGACCCGAGGAAGAGAAAAATGACCAGCATGACAATAATCAGCGTGTCGCCCAGGGTCTTCAACACCTCACGAATGGCGTTGGAGATATAATTCGTGGCGTCATAAGCCACAATGGCCTGAAGGCCGGTGGGAAGTTCACTCTGGATGGCGGCCATTTCGGCCTTGACGCCTTTGATGACATCCAGGGAATTGGCGTTGGGCAGGGCCCAGATGCCCATAAAAACCGCCGTCTGGCCGGAAAAGGTCACGTCGGCATCGTAGGATTCCGCCCCGAGTACCACATCGCCGACATCGGCGAGACGTACAACCGCTCCGTTGCTGCGGCGCAAAACCAGGTGTCTGAACTCATCGACGGTATTGAGGTTGGTGTCGGCAGTCAGGTTGACCTGGATGTAGGTCCCCTTGCTGCTGCCCGGAGCGGACAGAAAGTTGTTGGCTGCCAGGGCCTGGCGGACCTGGGCGGGGCTGATATTGAAGGCAGCCATTCTGACCGGGTCGAGCCAGATACGCATGGCAAAGGTCCGGGCCCCTAAAATGTCGGCCCGCTGAACGCCCTTGAGGGCGGAGAGACGCGGCTGGACAATACGAACGAGATAATCGGTGATTTCGTTCTGTTTCAGGATATCGGAACTGAAACTCAGATAAGCCGAGGCAAAACTGCTGTCTGCCGACTCGATATTGATGGTCGGGACCTCCGCTTCCGGAGGCAGGTCGCCACGCACCTGATCGACCTTGGAACTGATCTCGGCCAGAGCCTTGGTGGAATCGAAGTTGAGCCGCAGACGTACGTTAATGGTGGAAAGTCCAAGTGAACTCTTGGATTCCATGTAGTCAATGCCGTCGGCTGCGGCAATGGCCCGTTCCAGGGGTGTGGTGATAAAACCCCGGACGAGGTCTGCGTTGGCGCCCACATAAACCGTGGAAACGGTAATGGTCGCCATCTCGCTCTGGGGGTATTGGCGAATATTGAGGGTACGGATCGCCTGCAGGCCGGCAATGATGATAATCAGGTTGATGACCAGAGCCAGAATCGGACGGCGAATAAAAAGATCCGTGATTTTCATCGTTTACCTGTTCTCCGGCTTCGGTTCGGCACTGAATTCAGGAGCCAGGCGGTTATCGACCACCACGGCCTGGCCGTTACGCAGCTTAAAGACTCCGGTACTGACGACAATGTCCCCCGCTTTCAGGCCGCTGGTCACGGCGACCAGATCGCCGCGTTTTTTCCCCAGCCGCACAAACTGCTGGCTGACGACCTTGCTCCCGGCTTTTTTCGGGCCTTCCACCACCACGAAAACCGAATCGCCAAAAGGCGCGTAAAGAACCGCCGTGGCGGGAATGACCAGAACCTTCTCCTGTTGCGGCAGGTCGACGTTGACATTGACGAACATGCCGGGACGAAGCTTCTCGGACTTGTTGGCCACCGTGGCCTGAATCCTGATATTGCGGGTCTCCACATCCACAAGCGGGTTGATAGCGGTGATCTTTCCCTCGACCTCGCTGCCGGGCAGGGCATCACAGGTCACTCTGATTTTCAGCCCGGTGCGCAACTGCGACAACTGCTGCTGGGGCAGGCTGAAATCGACAAAAACGGGATCAAGGGTCTGCAGAGTCACCACCGGTTCCCCCTCCTTGAGAATCTGCCCGAGGTTCACCTGGCGGATACCGAGACGGCCGCTGAAAGGGGCACGAAGGTGCTTCTTGGCAATGGTGACACGGACATTATCCGCCTCGGCGCGGGCCTGGTCATAGGCGGCCACCGCGCTGTCAAAATCGGACTGGGAAATGATCTTCTCGGCCAGCATGCGTCTGGCCCGTTCCAGCTCCTTGCGGGCCAGAACGGTTCGGGCCTCAAGGCCAGGGAGCCGCGCCTCCTCGGAGGACGTATCCTGACGGACCAGAAGTTCGCCGGCTTTCACCTTGGCACCCGGCGTAAAATCAATTTCCATCACCTTGCCGGTCAGTTCCGCGGCAACCGTAACGCCCTGAACTGCAGTCAGCGATCCGACGGCCGTGAGAGCCGTACCCCATGATTCTGAAACGACAGGGGCGACGGTAACGGTCTCGGGTGGAGGCACATATTCTTTCCCCTGCTCGATCATCTTGCGGATCTGCAAAACCTTAACACCCGCGAGAACCCCGATGAGGATGATCAGGCCGAGGATTGCCAACACAATACTGCGTTTTCTCATTTTGTTATCGCTCCCTTGTTCACCGGGATCATTTTAACCATGCCATCGGCGCACGGCAGATAAACCACAGGGTAAACAGCCTTCGGAATTTAAAAACGGAATAAGCGCGACAACAGCGTTTATCCGCCAGGTTGAAAGTTCATTCAGCATCCGCTCCAGGCTCTCCCGCCCGGTTCCACCAGCCGCCGCCCAGGGCCTGAAACAGGGCGGCCGTATTTGAAAAACGCTGTGCCCGGGCCTGAGCCAGACCCAACAGCGCTTCCTGATGACGGCGCTGGACATCAAGGAGGGCCGGATAGCCGACGCTTCCGTATTGGTAGCGCTTCCGGGTCAGCTCCAGGACAGTCCGGGCGTCATTTTCGGCTTCGGCCTGAACCTTGAGGGTCCGGGCATCCAACTCCAGGGCGCGAAGCACATCGGCCACATTTCGGAAGGCCTGCAGCACCGTTTCCCGGTATTCGGCCTCGGCAGCATCGTAAGCAGCCAGCGCCGCACGCCGTTTGGCCGTCAGTTCTCCACCCCGGAAAACCGGTTGCAGCAGGCCCCCTCCGATGTTCCAGATATCGGTCCCTGTCGAGAAGAGATTCGAAAACGAACCAGCAGCAGTACCGTAACCACCGGAAATAGTCAACTGGGGGAAAAGGTTGGCCGTTGCCACACCTACCTGGGCACAGGCGGCATGATACAACTCCTCCGCTGCCCGAATGTCCGGACGCTGCCGCACCAGGGCGGAAGGCAGGCTGACGGGCAGTTCCCGGGGCAGACGGAAATCCTCCAGGTGGAACTCCGGCAAGGATGCAGCCTTGGCCGGCATATTTCCGGCTAACGCGGTCAGCAAATGACGGGTCTGAGCCAGGTCCTTCTCAAGAGGCGGGAGAGTGGCGCGGGTTTTGGAAAGCTGCGCTTTCTGGGCGAGAACCTCGGTTTGTGCCGCCCCGCCCAACTCAAAACGTCTTTCCATCAGGGCAAAAAGCTCTTCCTCGCCCGCCATAATCTCTTTGGTCGCGGCAATCTGAGCACGCAAAGACGCCTCCCGTACCGCGGTAGTGACAAGGTTTGAGGCCAGGGTCAGATGGGCGGCCTCCAGGAGATAGCGCTGATACTCGACACGGGATTGGAGCGCCTCCAGTTCCCGCCGGGTGGCACCGAACAGATCCAGGGTATAGGAAACGCTTACCGAGGCATTGTAAAGAGTGTAGGTGCTGGCATTGCCCTCAGAGAGTCCTGAGGGGATGCCGCTATTGCGCTGGCGGCCGGCAGAAAAGCCACCGTCAACCTTGGGCAGAAGAGAGCCTGCCCGGGCCCGGTGATTTTCCACAGCCTGGCGCAGGGCGGCCTCGGCCTTTGCCAGGTTCGGGCTATCGGCCAAAGCCCGGCGCATAAGGCCGTCAAGAGAGGAAGAATGAAAAAGGGTCCACCACTGAGTCGGAATATCCCGGCCATAGATGAATGTCTGGCCCTCACCCCCGGGTACGGGAGCCGCATCGGTCACTTTGGCCAGGGGGGCCGAAGTGAAGGTTTTTTCCGTCGGAGCCTCGGGGGGGAGGAAATCGGGACCCATGACGCAACCGAAAAGAAGTCCGCAGGAAAACATTGCGATAAGCATTAATCTTATTAAAAAAGGTAATTGCAACGTTCAGCTCCCCCGTATTTTCTACATCTCGACCCTGCGCCCCAGTTCAGACCCTCCCGGTTTCACCAAAAAACAAAGGTTTTTAATTTATATCATAGTGACAGCATTCTTTCATTCGGGAAAACAGCTGGGCCCGGGACCGGGGATATTTACTTGTCTACCGCCCCATCGTCTCCGAAAAAAAGTAAATAAATCAGAAGGGTTGAAAAAAATTAACAACGCTCGGAAAGTTTAGCCCCGGGCTTTGCCCCAGAGACCGATCAGCGGATGGAGAACAGGCATTTTATCAAATGCAAAAGTCGAAATCGGATTTCGTGAATACCTGACAATGGGTGGGCATTTTTGCAGTTCAAGATTGGAGGCACAACCCGTCATCCAAAGCACGAGTCATTTAATTCGCTGCTCAAGAAGGACTGCTCTTACCGAAGAGCAAAAAGCGGGTATGGCGGGCGATGACCAGGTCCTCGTTAGTGGGGATAATCCGCACGGGGCAGGGGCTGTCATCAGTGGAAATGACGTCGGCATGAGCAGTGTTGCGCTCCGGATCAAGGTTAATACCCAGATGGCCGAGCCCATCACAGATCAGCTCCCGGACAGGCGCGGCCCGTTCGCCGATACCGCCGGTGAACACCATGCCGTCGAGACCGCCGAGAACCGCAGCCAGCCCCCCCACCGCCTTGCGGGCATAATAGCAGAACATCTCGACAGCCATGGCGGCATGACCGTCCGTGTTCCTTTTTTCCAGCAGGGTCTTCATGTCGGGACTGATGCCGGAAACACCGATGAGGCCGCTGCGATGATTAAGAAGTTTACTCAATTGGCCGGCATCGTAACCTTTCTCCTCAATGAGATAGACCAGCAGCCCGGGGTCGAGATCGCCGCTGCGGGTCCCCATCATCAGACCGGCCGTCGGTGTAAACCCCATGGTCGTATCCACCGAACGTCCGTCACGCAAGGCTGCCATGCTGGCGCCATTACCAAGGTGGGCGACCACGTGACGGCCCGCTACGCTGTCTCCAAGCTTGTGCACGACATATTCATAGGACAGGCCATGGAAGCCATAACGGTAGACCCCTTCGTGCCAGAGGCTGCGAGGCAGGGGAAAGCGCCGGGCGACCTCAGGGATGGAACGGTGAAAGGCGGTGTCGAAACAGACCACCTGCCCGAGTTCTGGGAACTGCATGGAAACGGCATCAATGCCGAGAATTTCCGGAGGCAGGTGAAGAGGAGCGAAAGGGATCAGGCGGCGCAGGGTCAGGATGAGGTCGGGGGTGACGACTTCATGGCCGGTATGATCCGGTCCTCCGTGGACGACACGGTGCCCGACGCCATCCGGCCGCGGCAGGTGATTGTCCTCCATGACCGAAGTGAAAAGGGTTTTGACCGCCGCACCGTGAGTGGGAAATTCCTGAATGCGGTCCATGAGCCGCTTGCCCCGGGCATCCTGCAGCCACAGCCAACTGCCGGCCATGCCGATACGCTCAATAGCGCCCTTTACCACCAGATTCTCGCCGGACTCAAGTTCATAGAGAGCGAATTTAATGGATGACGAGCCGCTGTTGAGGCAAAGGATATGTTTTCCCATGAATTGTTTTCCTTTTTTTGCAAAAGGTCAGATTCTGTGACTGTTTCAGGGCGACGAACAAGGGATCATTCAGATTCGAGCTGGCAAACCGTGTCTGATTAGTCTCAAGGTAATCCAGGAATCAATTATAAAACAACATACAAGAATCTACATCCCCGAAGGAAAAATAATCGAAGGGAACACGGTTTGAGAAAGGAAAGCCCACCTGTTTTTGGTGGGCTTTTTTAATGGTCAATTTATCGTGATTAACAAGAAACCCAACCCGCTTCCCCCTCGTCGTTTCTCCTTGTGACGACTCTCCTGGGAATCCAGTGATCTCACCGCGCGCGATAGAAGTAAACGCCGCTGAGCCGAGCAGGCGTATGGGAACCAGCCGCGTCTTCTACTTGAATGACCGAGCGAAGAGATCCTCGATAGCTTTTCTGCCTTCTTCGGTGATGTTGCGGGTGCCGGTGCCGCAGAAGGTTTTGTGGCTGATGACCGGAGTATCCTCGACCCACGCGGCGCTCTGCCAGGTAAACCATTGGTTTTCTTTCAGATCGAAAACGCTGACCGGACGGCCGAAGAACTTGGCAAGCTCGATGCCCCAGCCGGTGCCACCGCGGACGGTGCCATTTTCTTGAAGCCAGCCCACGGAGAAAACCTGGTAGCCCTTGTTGACCATGTGAAAGAGCAGCTGGAACACCTTGCGAATGGTCCCGGCGTGGGCGTACTTGCGACCCATCTTGGTGGAGATGATCTCCATACTGATGTGCCCGCGGGAAAGTTCGGCCTCGGTAAGCACCTTGACGTTCTTCTCCCGGCTCAGCTTGTGCCCTTCGAACGAGAAGGTCACCTCATTGATGCCGTTCGCCTCTGCGAGCTCGCCGAACAGTTGCTCCGCACCTTTCAATCCGCCGCTGTAGAGAGTGTATTCTGAATTAGACATGATATATCGTTTCTCCTATCGGTTGTTGTCTCGGCGATTTTTCATGGGCCGCGTCGAGCCCATTCAAAATTTGGAAACATCTATAAAACAAAAAAATCAGGATAGTGTTAATAATCAGAACTTAGCCGGGCATGTTTCCAGACCAAAAGGAGAAAATAAAATTCCTTTCATGATGGAGTATAACAAAATACCCCCTGTTGTCATGGCCGAGGGCATTTCTTGTTTAGGAAAAAACCTCGAGGTTGGGAGCCCCGAGGCTTTGTAAAAAAGGAAGGTTTTTAGCGTTAATGATGATAGTGTTTTTGACCTTGAATAAAATTTATTTCCAGATACCGATTATTCAAGACTCCTGGCCAACGGTTGAGGGTTCTTCTTCAGGTAGCAATCCACATTTTACCTGACAGAGAGTGTCTCATTTACCCTGGTCAATAAGAATGGCCAACCCCAATGTTGAGGTTGGCCATTTCGATGCCTGAAATAGAGTAACTTGCAAGATGTATTTTAAACTCAGCACCAAGAGTCAAACGGAGACTTGACCCCTTTCCCTACTTTTCCACCCCCTTTGCCGCGACCCAAGTTTAACGCTGCTTTTCAGAAGGCTCGGCTTTTTGCGCTCCGCTGCAAAAGCTTTGTTAGATAGATAATAACCATGCTAGTGCCTCATCTCTTGATCTAAAAGCATCAATTGTCGCATCCCAATATGGATCGACGTATACCTGAAACATCCTATTCATTCCAAAAAGTAAGTCTTGTGGAACAACCGCTGCAAATCGCGCAGATCCAATTGCTGTGCGTCTTTCTTCACATACTTTCGCAATCTTCTCAAGATCATTTATGGTAAGATGTCTGATTTCTAAATCCGTTTCATCTGAAATCACTAATGATCCTGGTCTCCATTGCTTATGTGTTATCAGATAGTCAAAATATGCGGCGCTTTCTTCCACACAAGACTTACCGAACAACTTAACATCAAAGTAACCATCAACAAAATCCACTTTGTATTCCATGGATGTACTCCTGTTTAACCATAAAATTATTCGACGTGCAATTTTTGTCCATTACCACGCAAAATTCCCCAACAATTATCCAAAAAAATGCCCAAAATGTAGCAAACCACCTCTAAAAGACCACCTTTTTGCAACCATAATTCGCCTACGGTAATCTTATACAGCATGTCAACATAAAAACGGAGCGGAATTATATTGAGCGAATTTCATCCTGGAAAATGCATCAAATTAAGATGCCATTAATTTACCCCGATAGGGAAAACTAGTCATAAGTATTATTGTCTTGAAAGTTGCTTCGGATCGTTTGAGCAGGTTCAATTTGCTCCGGTGACGGCGTCGTAGAGCGCTTTGTAGGCACGCGCGGACTGTTCCCATCCAACGGGATGAGCCATTGCACGTTTAACCATGGAGGTCCAGAGTTGCGGGTCACGGAAAGCCTCGCAGGTCCGGTTGATGGCGTCTTCGAACGCAAATGCCGTGACAGGGCTGAATTGAAAACCGGTTGCCGTACCGGCGGCGATGGCAGCGGGGTTCGCGTCAATGATGGTATCGGCCAGCCCGCCTGTCCGCGAGACGACCGGCAGCGTACCGTAGCGGAGGCCGTAAAGCTGGGTCAGCCCGCAGGGTTCAAACCGCGACGGCACGAGGATCGCGTCGCTGCCGCCCACCATCAAGTGCGAGAGCGGCTCGTCATAACCGATGACGCAGCCCACGGAGCCGGGCCATTTGCGGGCGGCAGTGGCAAACCGCGCCTCCAACCCCTTGTCCCCGGATCCCAGCACCGCGAGCCGAGCACCCCGCGACACGATTCCGGGAAGCACGTCCAGCAGAACGTCCAGCCCCTTCTGGGTCGTCAGCCGGCTGATCACGCAGAAGAGCGGCGCGTCCCCGTTATCATTCAGTGCGAAACGGCGGGCGACCTCGGCCCGGTTCGCCGCCTTCTTTTGCAGCGTCCGCGCGCTGTAGGTCCGGGGCAATAGCGGATCGTCGGCAGGGTTCCAGATGTCGAGATCAATCCCGTTCAGGATGCCGACCACGTCGGCGCCCCGGGCAGTAATGATCCCCTGCAGACCCATGCCGAATTCGGGCGTCATGATTTCGTGCGCATAGGTCGGGCTGACAGTCGTGACCTTTTGCGAGAAGGCGATCCCGGCCTTGAGAAACCCGAGATGGCCGAAATATTCCATGCCGTCCATGTGATAAAGCCAGGGCTGCAGGCCGAGCGGGCCGATGAGCGATGGATCGAAAAGCCCCTGGAAGGCGATGTTGTGAATCGTCAGAATCGTGGGTGGCGCGCCGTGGAAGGCCTTCAGATAGGCCGGGATCAGACCCGCCTGCCAGTCATGGGCATGGACGACATCCGGTTTCCAGCCGCCGATACCGCCCACCGCGATCTCTGCCGCCACCTTGCAGAGCGCGCCGTAGCGGAAGGCGTTGTCGGGCCAGTCCCTGCCCTTGGGATCGAGGTAAATGTTGCCCGGCCGGTCGTAGAGATGCGGCGCGTCGAGGAGCAGCAGCTCCAGCCCCTCGGCGCTTGCCGCGACGATCCGGGCACCGCCGCCGAGCAGGCTGTCGGTTGCCCAGACCTGCTCTCCGGCGGCCACCACCCTCGCCAGCGCCGGGTATGCCGGCAAAAGGATGCGCACGCTGATACCCATGCCGGCCAGCGTTTTGGGGACCGCCCCGATCACGTCGGCGAGGCCCCCCGTCTTGATAAACGGCCCGCATTCGGAGGCCGCGAAGAGAATGTTCATTTACACTAATTCTCCAGGGCATCGATCATTTTCTGGGTGATGAGGCAGATGCCGCTTTCCGTCCGGCGGAAGCGCCTGGCGTCAAGCTCGGGGTCCTCGCCGACCACCAGCCCAGCCGGGATGCTGACGCCGCGGTCTATCACCACGTTTTTCAGCTCGGCGCTGCGGTCGATCTCGCAATAGGGCAGTGCCACCACACCCTCGAGCTTCGAAAAGGAATGCGTCCGGACGCCGGTAAAGAGCAGGCATTGATAGAGCGAGGAACCCGAGATGATGCAGCCGCCCGAGACCATGGACGAGATCGCCTGGCCGCGGCGGCCCTCTTCATCGTGGATAAATTTGGCGGGCGGCACCAGCTCGGAATAGGTCCAGATCGGCCAGTTCTTGTCGTAGAGGTCCAGCTCCGGCACAAAATCCGTCAGGTCGATATTGGCCTGCCAGAAGGCGTCGATCGAGCCGACATCCCGCCAGTAGGGCTTCATTTCTGACGCGCTCCGCACGCAGCTCAGCCCGAAGGGATGCGCGACCGCATCGCCGGAGGCGACGATCTTGGGGATGATGTCCCTGCCGAAGTCGTTGCTGCTGCCAGGGTCTTCCGCGTCCTGGCGGAGAACCTCGTAGAGCAT
>JAFGRU010000074.1 GCA_016934985.1 Deltaproteobacteria bacterium | reverse complement strand
TCGAGTTTAAAAAAAAGATCGCCGGTCGTTTTTGGCGGTGAAGGAGAAATAGTATGCAGTTTGATATCCCCTTGAAAATCAATGAAGATTTTATTACCTCCATCCTTCAGGAGCACAAGGAAAAGATTTATTCGGTATTTTTCACCCTGCCAAGCCCTTATATGAATGATGCCCGGGTGATTTACGAAAAGCCGACTTATGAAAAACTTATCGATGCTCTAAAGAAAACTCCTGAATGTATCAAAAAATATGTCACCCTTAACGGGCGCTATAACCCGCCAACCCACTATTCGAAAGAAAACGCCGGGGCCAACGCCCGTATGATGTTGGAAATGCACGACCAGGGACTTCTCAACGGCATCATCTTCCTTGACTTTTTCTATATCAAAAGGCTGATTGGGGTTGAACCACGCATTGCCGATTTGGAGCTGGTTCCGAGTATCAACTGTCTCACTGATACCATCGGAAAGTTTCATACCATGCGTCGTTACCTCGAAGATGCCTGTGGTTCCTACAAGGCCAAAAAAGTAATTCTTGATCGCAGCCTCAATCGTGACATGAAACAACTCCGCAGTCTCGTCGGGGAGATCAAGGCTTATGACCCTGGCCTGAAGATTGAGATCCTCGTTAATGAAGGATGCATGCTCCATTGCCCCTTTAAAATCAACCACGATATTTTTATCTCCATGTCCAACGACCACAAAGCCGAGCGCCGGGTGCATTCCGACACCGATTACGATGATTTCAACCTTAACAAACTTTACGGCTGTCAGAAAAGCAACCGGGAAAATCCTGCCAACATACTTCGCTCACCCTTCATTCGCCCCGAAGACCTTCATCATGTCGAGCCTTTTGCGGACATCATCAAGCTTGCCGGGAAAACCCTTGGGGTAGGTCGGATGAAAACCATCTGCAACGCCTATTTTCAGCGTCAATACAACGGCAATTTGCTGGATCTTCTCGACGCCATGCAGATTGTCTCCATGGATGTGTATATCCCCAATAACAAGCTGCCGGAAAACTTTTTTGAAACGATTTCTTCCTGCAACAAAAACTGTCGAGTGTGTGCCAAGTGCGAGAATGAATTTTCCGCTCACACCGAGGTTTTTACGGACGATTACATCAAGACCGTCGGTTAGAAAATGTGGCAATGCCATTTGCCAGGTTAGATAGTTTTTTCTAAATCAGAAACTTTCCTAGAAAAGTGGTAAAATATTTTTTGGGTAACAAGAAAAACAAAAATATTGACCAGAAAGGAAGGATTTTATGATTGGCGAAAAACTTGGCAAGGCTATGAATGATCAGATTAAGCACGAGCTTGAATCCTACTATATTTATCTCTCCATGGCTGCGTACTTTGAATCTATTAGCCTCGACGGTATGGGGCATTGGATGCGCTGCCAGGCTCATGAAGAGATGATTCATGCTATGAAATTCTTTGGCCATATAATTGATCGTGGAGGGAAGGTTGTTCTCCAGGATCTCAAGCAGATCAAGACCGAGTGGTCTTCCCCACTGGAGGTCTTCAAAGATGCTTTTGAGCACGAGCAGTTTATTTCGTCCAGGATCAATGATCTCACCACCATTGCCCGGAAAGAGAAAGAATATGCTTCTGAGCCTTTGTTGAGCTGGTTTTCCGATGAACAGGTTGAAGAAGAGGCTAGTACAGGCAAGATTGCTGATCAACTTGAACTGGTTGAGGATAACAAATCAGCCCTGTTGCTGCTTGATCGTGAATTAGGGGCCCGGGCTTTCCCGCCTGGTTCTCCCTTTGATCCTACGGCAGTTTCTGCTGGATAAACTGATTGCTAAAAAAATATCCCCGGAAGCCTGGTTCAGGCTTTGATGTTAAGGGGTAAATCCTTTTAAAAGCCCAAGCTGCATAGCTTGGGCTTTTAATTTGGACAGGAAGGAATGGAAATTGCTCATATTGGGTTCTTTTCAGAAAAAGTGTATTGGAGAGTCATTTTCATTCTGTTAGCGAGGTTGATCTTATCAAGGCTACTCTTTCTCAAGTGAAAATATTTAAAAAATCCAAGTTGTTTATTGTTGTTCTCCTGTTTCTTATTTTACCCGGATGTGCTGGTAATGTTGACGAGACCAGGCTTTTTGAAACCATGCAAAAAGGTCTCGCTCATGGTGATCTGGGGGAGAACAGAAAGGCAACAGAGGCCTTCAGTCAGGCCATTAAAATGGCTCCGGAACTCTGGGATGCCCATTATGAGATGGGTAAAGCACTGGCGGCATTAAAACGATGGCCGGAGGCGGTCCTTGAGTTCCGCAAGGTCATTGATCTTAATCCAGGATATGGGCCAGCTTATAGGGAGTTGGGAAAGGTTCTGGCAACTTCAGGTTATTTAAAAGCGGCCTTGCAAAATTATACGATTGCTCTGGATAAAATGTCCTTGGAAACCAAGACGTTGGATCATGCAATGATACTGAAAGAAAAAGCGGCCTTGCTCAGACTTTCCGGCGATTGTCACCAGGCGCTGGTTTATTATGACCGGGCTTTGAAATTTCTTCCTCGCTACTCACGTGCCTTGATTGAAAGTGGCTGGTGCCTCAAAGAAAAAGGGTTACTCGAGTCCGGGGAAGAAAGGATTCAGAAGGGGTTGGATCTCTCCCCAAAAGTTGTTATTGCCCTTGCTGCAGGTGGTGAACTTGAGCTTTTGAAAGAAACAGTTGCCTTGGGGGGAGATATAGACATCCAAGCTCAGAGAAATGATCAGGTGACACCCCTCATGGCTGCGGTTCTCAACAAACATCAAAATGTAATCAATTGGTTGTTGGAAAAAGGTGCGGATCCTGATCTCGCCAACAGCTGTGGCACCACGGCTTTGCATATAGCGTTAAGAACTGACAATGCTGCAGCGACAGAGATGCTGAAGAAATATGGGGCTAAAGATACTATCCGGGACTGTCTGGGAACACTTCCAAGTGAACATATTGACGCATTTTAATCTTGGGATGAGGTTGTAGTAATGAAAATATTTAAAAAACTAATGTTGTTCCTGGCCATTTCCGCTATTTTTTTGGGGCAACCTGTTTTCGCGGAAAACTTTTATAGCCAAATCAGCCGTACAGTAATCCGTTTTGAACATTTTGAACAGTCCATGTACGAAGGTTCCGAAAAGGTTTATCGACAAAGCAAACCTAACGGAACGGGATTTTTTGTCCGCAGCGGCAACGATCTTTTCGTTGTTTCGGTACGCCATGTTGTCGAAAGACAATATGATCTTCATGCGCGCATTGAATACCTGAATTCGGACTCTGGGAAAAAAGAAGGCGTGGTTCTCAAGCTCCCGAGAAAAAACTGGGTTTTTCATCCGGAAAACGGGGATAAAGAGAACTACTTTGTCGATGTTGCTGCTATGAAAATTCCCTGGCCCAGCGGGAGAAGGGTAATGTATTTTCAGTATGAACCTGAACCTTCATCATCTTCAGGTCTCAATCAACTGCCTGCGGTCGACCCCGATCCGCCTCTAAATGTTCTCGCTTTCGGTTTTCCTCTTAATATTGGATTTGATCTTGCCGAACAGCGTCCTTTAGGAAGGGCTGGCATCATTTCCATGAAGACAGGGAAAAAGTTCCTTAGACTCTCCTTCCCAACCGGTAAAAGATTTGCCGAAGAGCGTTGCTTTTTGGTCGACCTTGAGGCATTTCCCGGTAACAGTGGCAGCCCCATTCTTAATCATAATTCCATCTATACCAATCCCAAGCTTGTCGGAATTCTTAGCGCTGCCAATTTAAATCTTGATTTTGCCATAGTGGAGCCGGTTTCACGAATTCGCGAAGTACTTGATATTGCCCGAACCAAACCTTTACAAAAAGGAACGTATTGGTTCCCCGTTAAAAACCAGACAAATAAGGATGACGGTCAATAAACGCTGTTAAATATAAAATTGAAGAATTCTGCAAAAAAACACAGCCTCACAGGCTGTGTTTTTTGTTTTTAACCCCGTTGAACTAGATTTTTGCAGGGAAACCGTAAAGTATATATCAGATTAAGCTATGGACATAAACTTGTCCTGCCGGTGTACCGGCAGGCAGGTCGAAGAGGCAGGAGGGAAAACGGCGTAAATTTGGGCACAATTGAAGGATTAAGAAAATCTTCAAAAATAATCCGGGTTCATTCTTGTTTCTTGGACAGAACTTGGGAAAATGTAAATATAGGGAAAAGTCATAAATTTTTGCGGTAAGGAAAAATATGAATATTGATAAGGCATTAAAAAATATAGAAACCGGAATGATGTTTAGAACAAGAGAAAACGGTGACGTCGTCAAGGTAATATTCAGGGACGGTGAAATAAAACAGATCTTTATTAATGAAATCCTCGTTGATGATGGTAGCGGCGCCAGAGGTGAAAATTATCCCGAATTCGGAGATTCTGATATCTTCGCCGATGATTGGGAAGTTGCCATGGGCTTCTGACCGGTACTCGCCTTAGAAGTAGAAAGGGACGCCAGGAACGTAGCGGCGGCCTGTTCGGACCAGTAGCGGTTTCGATTTCCGCTGCTTACAAAACCGCAATGGCCGCCCTCCTCAGGAGTGACCAAATTGACCAGCCGATTCTGCAGGGTCGGTGGGTAACAGCTCGGGCTCAGGAAGGGATCGTTGGCGGCATTGATGAGGAGAGTCGGCACCCGGATG
>JAFGRU010000073.1 GCA_016934985.1 Deltaproteobacteria bacterium | reverse complement strand
GTGCGCCTAATCACAGGCTATCAGGCTAACTATTTATTTTTCAAAGAGAAATATTTTTCCTTGACGTGGCTAATATAGAATGTCCCCGACTGCCCGCACTTACTTTCATCTCGGCGTTTTCTACTTTATCCAAACTAGGGAGCTATGGTACGGGCGGTGCCATTTTGCGCAATGGGCTTGAAAGATTGATAGATGGTGATTTGATGATATGTTGTTTTTATGGCCCGTAAACCCCGCCTTCATTATCCCGGCGCCTTGTATCATGTCATTCTTCTAGGCAACGCCCGGCAAGATGTCTTTTCCGACGACGAAGCCCGTTTTCGCTTTTTTCTGCTGATCCCATGGACTTTTTTAAACCTTTCAATCTTGCAAGCTGCCCCCACCTCCTCTGTTACCTCCTCTTGGCAGCAGGCGGGTTTTTAAGGCATTGGAGGGTCAGGCTATAAAAGTGGGGATTTAATGGCAGCCGGAATACTACAGGAATAAAACATCAGCATATCATATTGAAAAAAACCAAGCCCCTTTGCCGCCTTATAGCCAATTAACCGCTCTATGCTCTGCTAATAAGTTGAAACTTCTCAGGATTACGAAGAATTTTCTCACTCAGATCTACATCCAGATCAGGCCAATAAAAATGACCTGCAGATTCCAAATGAACATTAAATATTTTTTTCAGCTCAACGTCCTTGAACCAGGGGAATTTTTCAAAAGGAACAAAACATTCCCGTCCTTCATAAAAAAGCCAAAATCCATGCTGAGATATATTAGTGATTTCCAAAGAAGCGATCTTGCCAAGCACCGATGATTTCATCTCTTCTGTTCTCCACAATTTTCTGAAGTCGTGAAAGCTGCCTTCTGTTCAAACCAAATAAAATCCGCTAAAGCCACAGTTGGTTCGATCCAGAATTTGGCCTCACCTTCTGGGGAAACCACATGCACATGCATCCTTTCTTCTTCACGACTGAAAAAGAAAAACCGGTATTTCCCTTCACGAAATATTGTCGGACTCATAAGTAAATTCTGACAGTTAATTTTCACTTTGTGAAGAAAATTTTTTTACCAACCACTTATTTTTAAAATACTTTTTCTGAACATCCATGTCAAAAATATTAACGGGTCAACTGAAAACCAGTTAACCCGTTAATTTATTGGCGCGCCGCGAGGGACTCGAACCCCCAGCCCTCAGATCCGAAGTCTGATGCTCTATCCAGTTGAGCTAGCGGCGCATGGAACGGCTTCGCCAAAGGGCCATCTGCACCTTTTGGCGAAGCCGTCATTTACCAAGTTTGTTTATACACCACCTTACCGCGTCAGGTGGCGGTATTTGATGCGGTGGGGCCGGTTGGCCTCTTCGCCGAGGCGCTCTTTGCGATCGGCCTCGTATTCCGAGTAGTTGCCTTCAAACCACATTACCCGACTGTCCCCTTCGAAAGCAAGAATATGAGTAGCGATGCGGTCAAGGAACCAGCGGTCATGGCTGATAACCACGACGCAGCCGGCGAAGTTTTCGAGGCCGTCTTCCAGGGCCCGCATGGTGTTGACGTCGAGAGCGTTGGTCGGTTCGTCAAGAAGGATAACGTTGGCGCCTTCCTTGAGCATTTTGGCCAGATGAACACGGTTGCGCTCACCGCCTGAAAGACCCTCCACCTTCTTCTGCTGGTCGCCGCCGCTGAAGTTGAAACGCCCGACATAGGCCCGGGAGTTGACCAGTTGTTTGCCGAGCTGCAACTGATCGTTGCCGCCGGAGATCTCCTGCCAGATGCTCTTTTCCGGATCGAGTTCACGGCTCTGATCGACGTATGCAAGCTTGACCGTGTCGCCGAGACGGATAGTACCGCTTTCGGGAGTTTCCTGGCCGGTGATCATGCGGAACAGGGTGGTCTTCCCAGCGCCGTTGGGACCGATAACACCGACAATACCGCCGGCGGGAAGGTTAAAGGTCATATCCTCGACCAGCAGTTTATCGCCATACCCCTTCCTCACCCCTTTGGCCTCGATGACCACATCCCCAAGACGCGGTCCTGGCGGGATGTAAAGTTCGAGATCCTTATCCAGCTTATCCGTCTCCTGGGAGAGAAGCTTTTCATAAGCGCTGATACGGGCCTTGCCTTTGGCATGGCGGCCCTTGGCTCCCATTCTGATCCACTCCAGTTCGCGCTCAAGGGTCTTGCGACGCGCCGACTCCTGCTTCTCCTCCTTGGCGAGGCGGTCCTGCTTCTGCTCCAGCCACGAGGAATAATTACCTTTCCAGGGAATGCCGTGCCCACGGTCGAGTTCGAGAATCCAGCCTGCAACATTGTCGAGGAAGTAGCGGTCATGGGTAACGGCAATGACCGTCCCCTCGTAGCGCTGCAAATGCTGTTCAAGCCAGGCCACGGTCTCGGCGTCGAGATGGTTGGTCGGCTCGTCGAGAAGGAGGATATCGGGCTTCTGCAACAGCAGGCGGCATAGAGCCACGCGCCGCATTTCGCCGCCGGAAAGGACCTTGACCGGCGTGTCGCCAGGCGGGCAGCGTAAAGCATCCATGGCCATTTCGAGGCGCGAATCAAGGTCCCAGGCATCGCTGTTGTCGAGCTGCTCCTGAACCTCCCCCTGGCGTTCGATGAGCTGATTCATCTCGTCATCGGACATGGGCTCGGCGAATTTGGCGTTGATCTCCTCGAATTCCTGCAACAGATCGACGGTCTCCTGGACCGCCTCCTCGACGACCTGGCGCACGGTCTTGGCTTCATCAAGTTTCGGTTCCTGCTCGAGAAAACCTACGGTATAGCCGGGGGAAAGGATGGCCTTGCCATTGAACTCTTTGTCCACCCCTGCCATGATGCGCAGCAGGGTACTCTTTCCGGCCCCGTTGAGACCAAGAACGCCGATCTTGGCGCCGTAGAAATAAGAGAGGGAAATATCCTTGATGATCGGCTTTTTGTTGATGTTTTTGTTGACGCCGATCATCGAATAGATGATCTTCTGACCTTCGTTGCTCATGGATTCAAAAACTCCTCGTTATCAATGTATAAATGACATTTTGTAGAAACTTAAAAATTATCAGACAAATGATAATGCACCACCCTGTTCAAGGGCCGCATTAACTAAAGCAATCAGGGGACGCAACCCCGGTGCAGCAAATCGTGGCAAACAAGTGCTCCCTACCCCTGGTTTTTGAGACGATCCAGGTACTCCTCCCACTCGATGGGAAGGAGATGTTTCTTGCGGTTGTTGCACTCCTTACAGGCAGGAACGCAATTGCCCCGCGTACTGCGACCACCGCGAATAACCGGCACGATATGGTCCATGGTTAGATCCGCAGGCGCAAACTCAGCTCCGCAATAGTAGCAACGCCCCTGAGCCAGGCGGTTCTTCCACCATTGACTCTTGCGCAGAGCCCTGGCTTTTTCCCGCTCTTTGCGAATCTGTTCCTCAGAAATTTCCACCAAAAATGACATGCCACCTCTTTTTTTAACTTAGCCATTTTAGCTGAAGGAAGCAAAGCGGGCAACACCTTCCACCATATTCATTTTTTTATATTATTTTGTTGACACATGATCAATTTCGGTTTTAAATAAATACCAATTGAGGAGCATTTTAACCAATCGGAAAATTTGACAAGGAGAGAATTATGTTTTGCCCATTCGACCGGGGGTTCAAATGTACCGACTGCCCCTTTGTGGATTATGGTAAAAACTCAAAAACCCATCGTACCCATGTTTGCAACAAACTCAATTACAGCTTGAGCCTGTCCAAGGCATCGTCCGCCGTATATATGAAGAAAGGCCCGGACGGCGACCGTGAAGACATCTCTTAACAACGCTTTGGCGCTGTCTAAACCTGATTAAATTTAAAAAGGCCCTTCTTTTAAGAATGGGCCTTTTTTTTCATCTTTTCGCTACCAGTTCAATTGACAATCTTTTCAGCAAGGTGGCATACCGCCAAAGCAAAATAATTTGACCGGTTCCAGCGCCTTATGACATTGAAATTATCGTAGACCAGGAATGCGGGCCCACTCATGCCGTCAGGGACAATAATAGCGGCCTTTTCGCTGCCCGGCCCCTTGATCCCCTTGACCCCCATGCGGCGCCACTCATGCTGGGTGCGAACCTTGTCCAGGCCGATTTTTGAAAGTTTGAAACCTTTGGGCAGTCTGACCTGCTGTCCCCAGCCCCCGCTATCTCTCCATCCGACCCGGGAAAGATAATTGGCCGCCGATCCCAGAGCGTCGGGAAGGGAATTCCAGAGATCATTTTCCCCATCTCCATCGAAATCTACGGCAAATGCCTTGTATGAAGACGGCATGAACTGCACCTGCCCCATGGCTCCCGCCCAGGACCCTTTCGGCTCGGGGTTGGTAATAATTCCGGCATCGATCAGTTTCAGCAGCTCCATCAATTCGTTGCGAAAAAAACTCCCCCGCCGCCCTTCATGAGCCAGAGTTGCAAGAGCGGCAACGGTGGGGAAAGAGCCCGTGCGCCTTCCAAAATCACTTTCAATGGCCCACAGAGCCACTACATAAGCTGGTTCGACCTTGAAACGGGTGGCAATGGCCTGAAAAAGGTTCCGATTCAACGAATATTTTTCCCGGGCGGTTTTAACCCGGAAATCGGGAACCATCCGCTGCAGGTATTCACCAAAGCTGATAGGTGAGCCATCCTTGTGCGAGAGTTGGCTGCGGTCGAGTTCCCGCACCTTGGGGATGGGCTCAATATTTTCCAGATGTTCCTTCAGGGTGCCCTGGGAAATGCCCTCGGCAATGGCATCCTCCTGAAATTTTTCCAGCCAGGCGCTGAAATCAGCTTGCGCCTGGGCGGCAAAATTTCCACTGAAAAAGATAACCATCAGCAAAATCAAGATTTTAGGTTTTAAAATCGCCATGCATCTCCTCCCCGGGAAAATACCCTTTTCCTTCTTTTCCGCCAATCAAGGTTTAAGGAGCTACTTTTCAGCTCACCAAAACGGTCCCCCGCCCATCGTCTGTTGCAAATCTTGTGCTATATAAGCGATAGTCGCTCCCGTTTATCCGGGGCAGCCGGATCATTTTCTTCTACCCGAATCCGTGGGTTGGGGACGAAAAAAGAGGGTAAGTGGATGACCTGAATAAATGTCTAAAAAAGCTGAACCGCACCCATGGTTTTGTCGAAAATTTTTGCAATGCTGAGGCAGGTCAATGATTTGTCCCATAACCCGGTCATGACTCACCGATGCAGCTTCTTGTCTGGAGTAGTCATTACAAAAAATTAAAAAACAACATTGCGAGGAACCGAAAATCTGCTCTAATTACCCTCAACCAGGAGAAATAAGCGGGTAGACAACACAATTAAAATGGCCTATGTTTTTTTTGGGGCAAAAAGGACGGCCATGGAAAAAAGCAAGATCATTAATGCTTTATTCTCATGCCCAGGCAGATCCACTTAGGAATCGTCCCTTTTTTCAGGCCGATTGCGGATACAGTTCATTTCCTAGCCTTTGGTTGTCAAAGGACAAAACAAAGACATGAAAATTCTCATTGTCGGTGCCGGCCAGGTTGGATATTTCCTCTGCGAACGCCTCTCCATGGAAGGGCATGAGGTCACCCTCATCGACCGTCGTGCGGAGCGACTCCGCATGGCCCAGGACCGTCTTAACGTCATGGGTATTGCCGGGAACGGCGCCGGAGCCGAATTCCTCGAGCAGGGAGGCATCTCTGATGCCGATACTTTCATCGCCGTCACCGACCAGGACGAGGTTAATATTCTGGCCTGTCTCATGGCCAGCGGCTACAATGTACCGACCCGTATAGCCCGAGTCAAAAGTATCGAATACACGGGCCGGGGGGCGATTCTGACCAGGGAAAAACTGGGCATCGATCTCCTCATCAACCCCCAGGACGCCGTTGCCGATGAAATCATCAAAATCGCCGGACGCACCGGCGCCATCGACGCCGCCGAATTCGTGGAAGGAAACATCCAATTTCTCGGTTACCGGATCGGGCCGGAAAGCCCGTTATGCGATATAACCCTGCGCGAGTTGGGTGAAATTCGCGGCATGTACCGCTTTGTCATCACCGCCATCACCCGGGGCGGGAAAACCATCATTCCCCGTGGAGACGACGAAATCCGGGCCGGTGACAGCATTTTTATCTTTGCCCACAAAAACGATCTTCCCGCCATCCAATACATGTTGAAAATTGAAGAGAGCAAACCCTCCTCCCGTCGCAAACAGCGTGTTTTCATTCTCGGAGGCGGGCGCATCGGATTTCTGGTGGCCAGACAACTGGAGAAGAAAAATTTTGATGTCCGGCTGGTGGAACGGGATGAAGCCCGCTGCGAAGAACTTTCGGCCAAGTTTAAAAAGACCATGGTTATCCAGGCGGAAGGAAACGATATCCGCACCCTGCTGGAGGAAGGGGTCGGCTCGGCCGATGTCTTCATTGCCGTCACCGAGAACGATGAGACCAACATCCTTTGTTCTCTTCTCTGCAAACAGCACGGCGCCAAAAGGACGGTCTCCCTGGTCAACCAACAAGAACTTCTCAGCCTCGCCCCCACCCTGGGCATCGACGCCTGCGTTTCACCCCGCATCTCGGCAGCCGGCGCCATACTCAAATACGTCCGGCGGGGTGAAATCATCTCTCTGAGCACCATCGAAGGAAGCAACGCTGAAGTCATAGAACTTAAAGTTAAAAATAATACATCATGCAATAAACCACTAAAAGATTTGTTTTTTCCAGACGGCGCCATCATCGGAGCCATTGTCCATGAAAACCATTTTGAAATCGCTACGGGTGAAACAAAACTGCAGATGGGGGACCGGGTCGTGATCTTTGCCCTGCCGGGCTCCCTGCCTCAGGTCGAAAGGTTCTTTGCCTGAATGAACATTGCCCTGACCCTGCATATTCTCGGCGCCCTGCTGGTTTTTCTGGGTGGAGCCTTCTTTCTCCCCCTCCCTTTTGCCTTTTATTATAAGGACGGCGCCGCCACCCATTTTGTACTCTCCGCCATCGTGAGTCTTTTGGTGGGGATGATCCTCTTCAAAGGTTTTGAGAGCGAGCGGGAACTTTCCATTCGGGACGGGTTTGCAATCGTCACTTTCGGCTGGCTGTTTTTTTCGTTATTCGGGGCTCTTCCCTACATTTTCAGCGGCACCATCCCCTCTCCCCTGGATGCCTGTTTCGAAACCATGAGCGGCTTTACCACCACCGGGGCAACAATCCTGGAGAAAATCGAGGTGCTGCCGGAAAGCATTCTGATGTGGCGGGCATTGACCCACTGGCTGGGAGGAATGGGCATCATTGTTCTGTCTCTGGCCATTCTCCCCATGCTGGGCGTCGGCGGCATGCAGCTTTTCAAAGCCGAGGTCCCCGGTCCGACTGCCGACCGCCTCAAACCCCGTATTCAGGACACCGCCAAGCTTCTCTGGGGGGTTTACGTTCTTCTCACCGCCGTTGAGACGCTCCTTCTCATGGCCGGCGGCATGAACTTCTATGAAGCCTTATGCCACTCCTTTGCCACCCTGGCCACCGGGGGATTTTCAACCCGTGACGCATCTGTAGGGGCATTTGGCAGTCCCTTTATCGAATGGGTCATAATTGTTTTCATGTTCCTTGCCGGGGTCAATTTTTCGCTGCACTATTTTGCCATCCGCGGCCGCATCAAAGAATATTTCAAGAATGAAGAATTTCTTTTCTACCTGGCTATTTCCCTCGGCGCCGTTGTTCTTTTCATGGGCTACAACCAGGGTCAGGTCTACCAGTCAGTTTTTGACAACCTGCGCTACAGTGCTTTTCAGGCAATCTCCATCCTGACCACCACCGGCTTCGGGACAGCCGATTACGAGCAATGGCCCGTCATCACCAACTATGTCCTGGTATCTCTCATGTTTGTCGGAGGCTGTGCCGGTTCCACCGGCGGTGGCATGAAAGTCGCCCGCGTCCTGCTCCTTTTCAAACATGCCCGTTTTCAACTCTACCGACTGATCCATCCCCGCGCCGTGCGTCTGGTAAAACTCGGGGATGCGCCGGTAGACCGGGAGGTTATGCAATCGATCCTGGGATTTTTCGCCCTGTACATAGGCATCTTCGTTTTTGCTTCATTTCTCATGGCTGCCTCGGGCATGGATCTGGTTTCAGGGGGTGCAGCCGTTATCGCCACGCTTGGGAACATCGGGCCTGGCCTTGGGTCCGTCGGCCCGGTCCACAACTACGCCCATATCGCACCTTTCGGGAAAACTGTTCTGATCGCCTGCATGCTGTTTGGGCGCCTTGAACTTTTTACAGTCCTGGTAATTTTCTTTCCTTCCTTCTGGCGAAAATAACCTGTCGGGAAAGCGAGATACTTTGTGATGTTTTTTTATTTTCGAGGTCGGAAAGCCAACGATAGATTTATGGTTCTTTTATTTTGCAAGCCTGGAAAAGTCTGGTAATAATTCATAGGAGAAGTCCTTCCGTTTGCCGAATTCCACTCCTATCTAATTTCTATTTGCCCGGAGCACACAATATGGCTGATGCACCTCAACCTGTGCCTGACAGTGAAAATAACCAAAAACTGATCGGCAATGTACATCCCCCGGAGTGGATCAATCCCGAACCCCAGGACCGTTACAACCTTGTGGTCATCGGAGCCGGCACAGCCGGGCTTGTCACCGCAGCCGGAGCGGCGGGCCTGGGAGCCAAAGTCGCCCTGATTGAAAAACACCTTATGGGTGGAGACTGCTTAAACTACGGCTGCGTTCCCTCCAAGGGGGTTATCCGTGCCGGCCGGGCTATTCGTGACGCCCGCAACGCGGCGGAATTCGGCGTTCTGGGAGGAGAAAACCTGAGCGTCGATTTTGCCGTTGCCATGGAGCGGATGCGCCAGGTAAGAGCAAAAATCAGCGCCAACGATTCGGTCCAACGTTTTACGGAACTGGGGGTGGACGTATTTCTCGGCGAAGCCCGGTTCAGCGGCAGGAATACCCTGGAAGTGGAGGAAGCAACCCTCAACTTCCAAAAGGCGGCTATCTGCACAGGAGCCCGGGCCTATGTTCCACCCATCCCCGGCATGGATGAGGTCGGTTGCCTGACCAATGAAACGGTTTTTTCCCTGACCCAACGTCCGGAACGCCTGGCTATCATCGGTGGCGGACCCATCGGCTGCGAACTGGCTCAGGCCTTTGCCCATCTCGGCTGTACGGTCAGCATTATAAACCTTGCCTCCAGAATTCTGCCGCGGGAGGACGCCGAGACATCCGCTTTTCTCCAGGAGGCCCTGGAACGGGACGGCATTATCATCCATAATGACACAGCAATCCTCGAAGTCAGGTCCAACGGCACGTCCAAGCAGATTGTCCTGGAACAGGACGGTGAAAGTTTCATCCTCCCTGTAGACCAGATTCTCGTTGGCGCCGGGCGCATACCCAATGTCGAGGGTCTCAATCTGGAAGCGGCAGGGGTGCAATACGATCCTCGCCACGGGGTCGGAGTCAACCAGCGTCTTCAAACCAGCAATCCCCATGTTTTTGCTGCGGGGGACATCTGCTCGGCCTACAAATTCACCCACTCAGCGGACGCCCTGGCCCGCATCCTCATTGCCAACGCTCTTTTCGGCGGACGCCAATCGACCGCTAACCTGGTTATTCCCTGGTGCACCTACACTATCCCCGAGGTTGCCCATGTCGGCCTCACCCTGGAAGAAGCTGAAAGGAAAGGAATGGCCTTAGATACCTTCAGCTTCTCCCTTGCCGAAGTCGATCGCGCCCTTCTCGACGGTGAAGCCGAAGGTTTTGCCAAAGCTTACCTCAAAAAAGGGACCGACCGTATCCTCGGAGCCACCATTGTCGCCAACCATGCAGGGGAAATGATTAACGAATGGACTCTGGCCATGACGGCTGGTATAGGACTTACGACTTTAGCCAAAACAATTCACCCCTACCCGACCCAGGCTGAGGTCATTAAAAAGGTGGCCGACGCTTATTACAGGACAAAATTGACCCCCAAGATAAAAAAAGTCTTGGCATCATGGTTGAAATGGAAGGTAAAATAAGAAAGTTAATAGTAACTATTCAGCACAAGGACTCGTGTCGCTTATGGAAAGGGCATCTGCCGCCCGGATGGCGGCAGCTAAGCCCCATGGATGGGTTCACGCGGCCCTTGGAATGAGCGATGCGAGGCAT
>JAFGRU010000072.1 GCA_016934985.1 Deltaproteobacteria bacterium | reverse complement strand
TGATCCTCACATAATCCACGTTTGCAAGGGGCAGGTCACTTGTTTTTTACTGGCTGACAGCCATTATGTCTGAAGACTGTTGGGAAAAGTTTTTACCTTCAGCCTTCGGTCTTCGGCCTATGCCCCTGGTTTAGTGACCAGTGACCAATGACGATTTCACAAAAATGGAGTTGAGATGGGTAAGACAATAGCTGAAAAAATTTTCGATGCGCATCTGCGAGATGCGCCTTTTCCGGGGACCATGGTCCTCGATATCGACCGCGTTTTCTGCCATGAAATCACTACGCCGGTGGCGGTCTGCGATCTCGAGGCGCGGGGCAAGGACCGGGTTTTCGATCCCGACAAAATCAAGGCGGTCATCGACCACGTGACCCCTTCCAAAGACAGCAAGACGGCCCTTCAGGCCAAGATCATCCGCGACTGGGCCCGCCGCCATGCTATCAAGGACTTCTTCGATGTCGGCCGCAACGGTGTCTGCCATGCCCTGTTTCCGGAAAAGGGTTTCATCCGTCCCGGCTTCACGGTCATCATGGGTGACAGCCACACCTGCACCCACGGGGCTTTCGGGGCTTTTGCCGCTGGCGTGGGGACCACTGACCTCGAGGTCGGCATCCTCAAAGGGGTCTGCGCTTTTCGCAGCCCCCAGACCATCCGCATCCGCCTTGAGGGCAAGCTGGCGCCGGGGGTCTATGCCAAAGACGTTATTCTCTACGTCATTGGTCAGATCGGGGTGCGCGGTGCCACTGACCGGGTCATGGAGTTCGTCGGGCCGGTCATCGACGCCATGACCATGGCTTCGCGCATGACCGTTGCCAACATGGCCATCGAAGCGGGCGGCACCTCGGGCATATGTCTTCCCGACCGGGTGACGGCCGAATATCTCTGGCCCTTTATCCAGGGGGATTACCCCAGCGTGGACAGTGCGGTCGAGGATTTTGGCAAGTGGCATTCCGATGGCGACGCGGTTTACGAAAAGGAATATGTTTTTGACGTTTCCGATCTGGAGCCGCAGGTGACCTTCGATTACAAACCCGACTGCGTCAAAGCGGTGGGAGAGATGGCCGGAAACAAGGTTGACCAGGTCTACATCGGCACCTGCACCAACGGCCGCCTCGAGGACCTGCGGGTGGCAGCGGAAATCCTCAAAGGGAAACAGATCGCCGATCACGTGCGCGGCATCGTATCGCCCGCCACGCCCCGGATTTTCAAGGAGGCCCTCGAAGAAGGGATTATCGATATCTTCATGGCTGCCGGTTTCTGCGTTACCAACCCGACCTGCGGGGCCTGCCTTGGCATGAGCAACGGTGTCCTGGCCGAAGGTGAGGTTTGTGCTTCGACCAGCAACCGCAACTTCGTGGGGCGCATGGGCCAGGGAGGCATGGTGCATCTCATGAGTCCGGCCACGGCTGCGGCGACTGCAGTAGCTGGGGTCATCACCGATCCCAGGTCCGTTTGAAAATTTGCGGTTCCATGGTCGATGGACCCGCACAAGGGGCGCATGAACCCATCCTTGGGGGACGCCTGGGTTATTCATGAAGACTTTTACTGCAACCACCAATTATACGCCATCTCAAGCCGTGCTCGCTTCTTGCTCCTCGACGTACTGTAAGTACGCCTGCAGAGCTCGTCGCTGTGCTTGGCTCGATCTGACGCACACTTGGCGGTTTCGCGACGAAGCCTCATGAATAAACCAAGCTTGTTTGTCGCCATCCAGGCGCCAGATACCCTTTTCATGGGTGCCGCGAGTCCATTGTGTTGAACAGTTACGAGGATTAATTGCTTGAAATAAAAGGGGGTAAACACGTTATGGCCAGAAATTTCAGCGGGCCGGCCATCTTTCTCGACCGGTCCGATATCAATACCGATGAAATCATTCCCGCCCGTTACCTGACGGAAGTCACCAAGGAGGCCCTCAAGCCCTATCTGCTGGAAGATCTCAAAGTCGAAGGCTTCGACCGAAACGGGCCGGCACTGGCGAACGCCAGAGTCGTGGTCACGCGCAGCAACTTCGGCTGCGGTTCCTCGCGGGAACACGCGGCATGGGTGTTCGAGGTCAACGGCATTCACACCGTCATCGCCGAGAGTTACTCGCGCATTTTCCGCCAGAATATGTTCAACTGCGGCATGCTGGCGATCGAACTGCCCAGGGAGGATCTGGACCGGCTCTTCGCCATGGGCAATGGGAAAGATGTCGCCATCAACGTCGATCTGCAGAATTTCAGGATCACGGCCGAGGCGGACGGCAAGTCCGAGACCTTTGCTTTCGATATCAGTGAGTTCGACAAGGCTCTCGTCGAGGCCGGGGGATGGGTTGAGTTTGCCGACCAGAGATATTGAGTGGAAATCTTACACGTTGTCGTCAAAAAGCCCGGAATTTGCTGGCCGCCCCGGATCACCCTGGTTTTTTTCGCGCATCCTTTGTAATTGACAGAAATTGTTATAAAGGTATAGTTTTTATACTATGCACTTCGAATTTGACCCCGAGAAAAGCATCTCTAATCAATCGAAACACGGCATCGATTTCGATAGTGCACAAAGCCTATGGAATGATCCTGACCTATTAGAAATACCGGCAAAAACCATTGATGAGCAAAGATATCTTATTGTCGGAAAAATTGATGGAAAACACTGGTCTGCCGTGATTACCTACCGTGACCAGACTATTCGTCTCATTTCGGTCAGGCGATCCCGGCCAGAGGAGATCATACTCTATGAGAGCTAAAGACTTTGACAAAAAATTTGACGACAACCAATCTGTAATTGATGATCTAGATATGTCCAAGGCTCGTCGCCCCGAGCAGGAACAAAAGCGGGTCAATGTCGATTTCCCCGTCTGGATGATTCAATCACTCGACAAGGAGGCCCGCCGCCTCGGTGTCACCCGGCAATCCATCATCAAAATGTGGCTTGCGGAAAAACTTGAAAAGTTGGCTAGCTAAAGTAGCGGAAGGAAATTTTATTTAACGAAAGAAAGGTCACCCGGTGGGGTGGCCTTTTTCTATTATTGGTTTGGATTTTCCGTCGCTTCGGCTGCGTCGGCCGGGGAAGACTAATAACTTGATATGGTGCTTTAGAAGAAGCTCCCGCATTTTCTCGTACAGGCTTTTTGATGACAACCCTTGTTTGACATGTCATTATTAATATGTTTTAAATTCATGGAAACACTGACTTTATGGAAGGTTGTCGGCCGTGAATTTTCGAAGGCAAGCCGGTCTGAGCAAATCGCTGATCCTCAAGGGCATGCAGTGTCCTAAAGCCCTCTATCTGACCAAAAATCCCCCCGATTTCGAATTCCCCCCCGACCCGGCCCGTGACGCCCGTTTTCAGGCCGGCTCCGATGTCGGCATCATCGCCCAGGGTCTTTTCCCCGGCGGCGTCGAAGTCCCTTATGAGGGGTTGAGTATCCCAAAGCAGGTTGAAAAAACCCGCCAGCTTATCGACCAGGGAATCAATGTTATCTACGAAGCCTCTTTCGATTTCAACGGTATATTTGTCAAGGCCGATATTCTGGTGCGTCGGGACGGAATGTGGGAGATTCACGAGGTCAAGATGTCCACCTCGGTCAAGGAGGTCAACCTTGACGACGTGGCCATTCAGCATTATGTCTTGAGCCGCTGTGGGCTGTCGGTGTCCCGCGCTTTCCTGGTCCATATCGACAACAGCTACGTGCGCCGGGGAGAGTTGGATGTGCACCGCCTGTTTGCCAGTGTCGACATCACCGATGAGGTGCTCAAACGTCAGGCTGCCCTTCCGGCAATCATAGCCCGTCTGCGCGAGGACCTTCAAAAAGGCGAACCGGATATCGACATCGGACCGCACTGCAGCGATCCCTACGAATGCGATTTCATCCCCTGGTGCTGGCGGCACATTCCCAAGGATTCCATCTTCTCTCTACGAGGGCGGGGGATCGATAAGTTCGCCTGGTACCGCCAGGGGACGATCCGTATTGAAGACCTTCCTCTCGATGCTCTTAATGGCGCCCAGCGCTTCCAGGCCGAAACCACCCTCAACCGGCAGGATGTGGTTGAGCCGGATAAGATCAGGGAGTTTCTCGACAGCCTCTGGTATCCTCTCTGCCACCTCGATTTCGAAACCTTCGACACGCCTGTGCCGCCATTCGACGGCACCCGGCCCTATCAGAAGATCCCTTTTCAATATTCCCTGCACATCCAGAGCAGTGCCGGTGCCGAACCCGAGCATTGCGAGTATCTCGTTGAGCGGGGGCGGGACCCGCGCCGCGAGCTGGCGGAAAGGCTTCTCGCCGAGATCCCCGAGGAAGCTTGCGTCCTGACCTACAACCAGGCCTTTGAAAAAGGGGTGCTGCGCGGCCTCGCCGAGACTTTCCCCGACCTGGCCGATGCGCTGAACGTGCGCATCGACAATATCCGCGACCTGATGGTGCCGTTCAAGAAGCGCCACGTCTACCGCTGGCAGATGCGCGGTTCGTATTCCATCAAGGAGGTCCTGCCGGCCCTCGTGCCCGACCTGACCTACAAGGGTTTGAGTATTGGCGAAGGTGGCATGGCCATGCTGGCCTACCATGAGATGTGCCGGACGGACGATCTTTTCCGCCTTGCCGAGATCCGTGAGAATTTGCTCGAATATTGCCGCCTGGATACCCTGGCCATGGTGCGGATTCTGGGGGCGTTGGAAGGGATGGTAAAGAAGTCCTGATAAAGGATTCCGTTTCCCGGTTGCATATTCCCGTGACCCCATTAATCTTTTTTTATCTCCATCATTCTCCGTAACAGGGGCTTCCCGACAGGTACTACCAAAACAAAGAACTTCGAAAAATTGAAATGGAGGTCCTCCATGCAGTTACTTGATGCAACGCTGGCTTTTGCCTTGACCATGGCAGCCCTGGCGACCGTCGTGACGATTATCATGGAGGTCTGCCTGCGGGCTGTCCGGATGCGTAAAAGGAACCTGATCCAGGTGATGAAACTCCTTAATGAGGAGCTGGGAAATGGTTCGTTGGGAATGTCCGATGAGGAGCGCTGGGCGTTTTTCACGCGGGTTGTCAACAACCCGGCCGAAGCGGCCGGAGAGCTGCCCGCAATCGAATGGCAGGACAAAACCCTGGAAGAGCATCTGTCCTCTTACGGCAAGGACAAAAAGTGGCAGGGACTTTATGACAAGATATCGTTGGAGTACCTGCTTCGCTGTCTGGCCGAATGTGAATGTGTCAAAAAAGCCTCCCGCGAGGCAAGCGACAAGGTCAGGATAGAGTTCAACCGGCTGGCCCGCAAGTATGAGGAATTCGGCTCTGCCGTCTCCGCCAGCTTTAAGCGTCGTTCCCAGTTCTGGTCGATCGCCATTGGTATCGCCCTGGCCATTGTCGCGAATATCGACGGCGTCCGCATTTTCGAAGCCTACCGGACTGATCCCCAATTGGCGGCCGCCGTGATTGAAAAGCAGGAGAATTTTCTCGAAAACTACCAGAAGGCCCAGGAATCCCTGAAAGACGTCAATGCCGTCGAGGCAAGGGTGGCGGACCTGGAAAATGAACTGGCCACGGCCAAAAGCAAACTGGATGCGACAGCTTCAGAGGAGGGCAAGGAAAAGCTTCAAGCCGGGATCGCTGCCCTTGAGCAAACACTGAAAGGCGAAAAAGCGCTGCTTGACGAAAAGCTTGCCTTGAAAAACATTCAAGCCAGGGCCCAGCAGGCCCAACAACAGCTCACCGATCTCGTCGCCATGGGCGTTCCCCTGGGGTGGAATTTCTATCCGGACTGTCCCTATGGCCAAAGCCAGGAGGCCTGGGCGACCAGCAGCTCCAAATGCCAGGCGCTCGCAAAAACCGATCAGAAAAAGATGCAGCTTGAAGCCACCTGCTTTGGCGGCCGTATCTTCAATACAGTATTGCATGACTTCGGAGGCTTTCTCATCTGGCTTTTTACCGTGATCATGACCGGTTTCCTTATCGGGCTCGGCGCGCCCTTCTGGTTCGATGTCGCCAAGCGCCTTGCCCAGATCCGTAAAGGCCTTCAAAAAGCGTCCGCTTCGTCTGAATACCGGTTGTCCGGCAATGAAGCCAACGGCGATCCTGAAAAGCGCAGGCAAATAGTCGCCAATGTCCTTGCCGATGCCGCTGCCGAGGCGGCAGCATCCGCTGTTACTGAAACAGGTTCTTCCCTGGGGCCCAAAGCCCTGCGCCTTTAGCAGATGAGATAGGAGGGATTATGGATCCGGTAATACTCGCTTTTGGAATTCAGGCAACCCTGAGGGCCGCCCAGGCAGGCGCCAACCTGTACGGAGAGCAGGCCCGTGACCGCAAGATCTTCCTGCCGGACCTGGAACTCCCGACAGGATCAAGGCCGGTTCAACTGGCCCAATTTCTCACCGAGAACGCCCAGCTTGCCAGCAGTGCCCCGATATTGTCCGCCATATGGGATGGTGAAAACCAGGAGCTCAAAACCACCCGGCCGGAAGTGATTGACGAGGCTTATGCCATCATGCTGGAGCACAAGGCGAAGCTCCAGTTGATCAAGTACGGCAAGGATGAAAACAGCGCCAAATATGAGGCCAGGATGCTGGCCGCCGGCCGCATGGTCGAGCAGTGGCGCGAAGAGCGCAAGCCGCCAAGTCCCCTGATCCGCATGGCCTTGACCCTGACGGACATCGGGCTGGAGTTTGTCGGAGCAAACCCGGCGATCCTGGGGGTTGGCAGCCGGGGCGAAAAATTGATTGCCGCCTTTGCCACCAACATGTCAACCCTGCTGCCGGATGATGTGATGGCATTCGGTCCCAGGACTGACTTTGCCGATCGGGTCCTGGGCATCTTCTTGCGGGCCGGGCTTGGTACCCTCTCGAACAATGCCTCCGTGGTATTCAAGGACGAGGATATCGCCAAGCTGTTAACGGGCGTCACGAAACCCATTGTCGACAGCCTCCCCACCTCAATCGCCGAGCAGCTCGTCTATCGTGATCTCGTCGATGCCCTGGCAGGGCCTTCGGCCGAAGCTGCCTTCCGGCTTCTCGCGGAAAACACCGAAACCTACCTGGGGAAAAACTTCGGGGATGACAAGGCGCTGGGGGCGGTAACAGCGGCGCTGTTCGAACAGATTAAGGTAACCACTCACGGTGGCAGCATCGTCGATGTCTTCAGCGAGCAGGGCGTTATTCATCTCTATCAGGCATGTCTCGGTGTCGCGGTGGAGCGTCCGGAACTGTTCACCGGGGTTGACAACTCGGCCAAGGTCAAGCTGCTGAAGGAGCTTTTAAGCGGCGCTGCGGCAACCTTACGGGGCAATCCTGTTTTCGAGGGGCCGGTCGGGGCGGCCCTTGCCGCCATGGCTCTCGAAGTGGTGGGGGAGAACGCGCCCGCCTTATTGAAGCTTAATCCTGATGAGCCCTGGGAAAAAGTCGCTCTGACGGCCCTGGTACAAGTCACAACCGGGCTTTCTGACGCCCTCAATAACCTCGATGCCGACGGTTTGCCCAAGGGCGCACTGAAATCCTTCAGCAGCGGCCAGCTCTTTGAACTTGGCCGGGTGGTTCTGACCCAGGTGGCCCGGACTCCCGGCATGCTCGGCATCCGGCGCAGCGAGGTTCAGTCGATCATTGCCGGAATGGCCGAGGCCATGGCCGAAGATGACAACCTCCTTTTGTCAGCCGACGAATGGACGATGATCGTCGCTGTTGCCGCCCAGAAAGCCGCGGCCAATCCCGGCCGCCTGTTCGGGCTGTCCGTGGAGGACCAGGAAGGCGCCCTGGCAGTGAAGGTCGTCAAGTCGATTTTGAACACGGCCGGCGATGCCTGGGCCGCAGGCGGCAGGACCGGGAAATCCCTGCTCTTTGGTGAAACCCTGGAAGCCGCCCTGGAGGTTGTCCTCCATAGTCTGGCCGGCAATGTCACGGCCATTACCACGGAGCCCGAGCTGCCCGGCCAACTGCTGCGCTTGCTTCTGGACCAGGCCTCGGCCAAGCCGGAAAAATTTGGCAGCGAGGGGCTGTTGATGGTGCTTCAGGAATTCATCGGCAGCGTTCTGGCCAGCGGAAAGTTGCCCACGGCCCAACAAATTATCAAAACCCTGTCCGTATAGGAGGCTGCCATGAAAAAAAATATTTACTGGGCCATCAGCGGTGTTATGGTCTTTCTGCTGGCGGGTTGTGTTTCTGTTCAGGATGTCCGGCGTGCGACAGATCTCATCCGCACCGACAATGAATTGACCCGCCTGCTGGTCGAAGTGCGTCCCGGAGATCAGGCGGGGGCGGCGGCCTATCTGATCGGCCTGGCGGGCGACGCCGAACAGGAGGCCGATGCCCTGGTGGCGGCCCAGGGAAACCAGGCGGACGCTATCGCCTTCTATCGCATAGCGTCGACGGCCTACTGGAAAAGCGGAAGCGCCGAAGTTGTTAATGATCTGTTCCAGACTGCCGAGAAAGGTGCGGCGCTTTGCACCGCTTTGGGCGAAAATGCCCCGGACCGCGATTGCCTGTTCCTGCGGCTCGTGATTCCCTTCGCCGGGCTGGAGTCGGTGGCCGCGAATGATCTGTCGGGCATGCTCGAATGGGTGGATTTTAATGACGGTAATGCGACAGACGACGAAAAAGAGACGATGAAGGATATTTACGGCTGGCTGAAACTGGCCAAGGTTCCGACCCGGAAAATTTTGGCCATAGGCCGCGATGACCGCCTTCTTACCCACACCAGCATGCGCAATTACTACTGCAGCAACGCCAAGGCGGCCAAGGATTATTATGACCCTACCGTCTCGGTTTTTGTCACCAAGATCAGAGAGTACAGTCGAAATTTCGGCGAGCCGAAACCTGCCCTGGATGTGACCCTGGCGGAAGCCCGCGGCCTGAAATTGTCTGAAACCGTGCCGGGATTCTGCTCGGAGTGAAAAAGAAAGTGATGGAGCCGCTCCGGTTTTGGTGACGGCGTCTTGACGGGTGGGTAAGGAAATGCGTATTGCAATCGAGAGCGATCTGCCGGCCATTGTGTCCATATATAATGCCACCATTCCGGGCCGACTGGCTACGGCAGACACGGTCGAGGTGACCGTCGAATCGAGGTTGGAGTGGTTCCGGCAGCATGTTCCCGCCAGGCGGCCGCTCCTCGTCCACGAACAAGACAACCGGGTCGTCGCCTGGGTGAGCTTTCAATCCTTTTACGGCCGGACCGCTTACGACCACACCGCCGAGATAAGCATTTACATTGCACCCGAATGCCGCGGCCAGGGGCTTGGCCGGGCTCTTCTGACCGAGGCCCTGGCGATGACCCGGCGGCTGGACCTCAAGACGATCGTTGCTTTCGTGTTTTCGCACAACGAGCCCAGCATCAGGCTGTTCAGGTCCCTGGGCTTCGAGGAGTGGGGAAAGCTCCCGGAGGTAGCGGAGATGGACGGCAGGGAATACAGTCTGTCAATCCTGGGCAAAAGGGTGAATCCATAAAGCGCCCGATTGAAGGCTGCAGTAAAAGGTTCCATAAAGAATCCGGGGCTGCTGAGATCTGGACAGGGGCGCAAGGCAAGATGAGTAATTGCGGAGAAATTTGAGTGAAAAAGATCGGCATTATCGGCGGCATTGGCCCGGAATCGACCCTTGACTACTACAGGCTGATTATCGCGGCCTTTCATGAAAAACAGGCGGAGTCCGGTTATCCCGAGATCATCATTTACAGCGCCAATCTGGCCGAGCTTATGGAGCTTGTCAACGGCCAAAGGTGGGATGATCTCACGGCCTGGCTTTTGGACAAGGTGACGGCGCTTCAGCGTGCCGGGGCGGATTTTGCCGCTATCGGCTCCAATACGCCGCATATCGTTTTCGGGGAGGTCAGTTCCAGGGCAGCGCTGCCCCTGCTGAGCATTGTCGAGGCAACCTGCAGAAAAGCGCAGCGCCTGGGTTTGAAGAAACTCGGCTTGATGGGGACAAGCTTGACCATGGAAGCCGATTTTTACATCAAGCCGTTCACTGAAGGTCGCATGGAGGTTTTCGTTCCCGAACAGGAAGAGCGGGAGCTTATCCACCAGCGCTTGTTTTCCGAAATTGAATTGGGGATCATCAAGGACTCGACGCGTCAGGAACTGCTGGCCATAGTGAAGAATATGATCGACCGGCACGGTATTGACGCCGTCATCCTCGGCTGCACCGAGCTGCCCCTGATTCTCGACCGGGGCGCTTTTGGCATCCCTTTCCTCAACACCACGGCGATTCACGCTGAAAGTATCGTGAATTATTGCCTGGGCAATGAACCCTGATGCCGGGAGGCAGGAGGGCGCCCCTGTTTTTTTGGCCTGCAGTGAAATAGACGGCGTTATGATTAGAACCATTCCTCGCGCGAAAAATAAAAAAGAGAGTGAACGATGAATCTCAAACTCACAGCCAGTCTTATCGTGGTCTGTCTGGTACTTATTTTTATCATTCAAAACGCGGCTGCGGTAAAAATCCAGTTTCTGTTCTGGTCGCTGACCATGTCCTTGGCCTTGCTGATCCTGGTACTGGTGTTGATAGGAATGCTGCTGAGTTGGTTGCTGAGCAGTTATTTCGCTTTCAAATCAAAGAAAAAAAAGAGTTAGGCTGTGGCAACCCAATCAAAAGGACGCCTGAAAGATTCGCTTTTTTACGTCCCTTACCCCAAGTCGTTGGGTCCTTACAACAAGGAGAAAATTATGAAGCTGAAGGAGTATGTGACTGTTGAAGAGGTAAAAAACGTCTGTCAGGAACTCGGGTTGAGTGATTGGTCTGAAAAAACGGAAGCCGTTGTTTCGGATGAAGAAGCGGCAAGGATTCTTGAAATAGTCAATACGCAAGCCATGGAGATTCCTCTTGAGGATTTCAGAATGGGCCTGGAGGTCGAGCTTGAACACGGGACCCGCTTTGAGGATGCCAATGTGACGAACAATCATCCCGTTTTAACGGGCAAAATTGTCATCGCCCATCTGAAAGAAACCATGGATTACTATCGCAGGATAGATGTGGCTGAAATTGAAGGTGATTTATTGAAGGCCATATTGTCCCGGAACCCCGCAAAAATAGAGTCAAAGTATAAAAAGCTCATAGAAGCGCAGAATGCCCTGAATCAAGCCGTTGCAGCACAATTAAAGAAGCTCGTCTAATAAATACGGCATGTTAAGCCATTTTTTTATTTAAATAGAGACCTGACCCCAAAAGACAGGACTTATGGCTAATAGATTGGCTCGCGGCCATCGTGTCTTTGGGTTTTTAAAGAACCTGTGAAAATGCTACTGGGTAAAAACAGTATGGATATCTTTGATTTTCTTTGTTTTGAAAAGAGGCCGAAGCGGGTTGCCGTCACCGATGTTTCGATAATCCGGCCAGTCTCGAGGGTGCCCAGGCATTCCTGCCTTGGCCCTGAATCCTGATGATGGCAACCATGACAAAAAAACTGTTCTGGGCCGATCCCTATCAGACCACCCTGGAAACGCGTATCGTTGCCGCCGACGGCCCGCGCGTATGGGTTGACGAAACCATCTTCTTTGCCTTTTCCGGCGGACAGGAGAGCGACACCGGCACCATTGGCGGTTTGCCGGTTGTCGAGGCTGCCAAGGAGGGTAAAGAGATCTCCTACACCCTGGCGGAAGACCCTGGCCTGGAAAAAGACCAGGAGGTCACCATCCGCATCGACTGGCCGCGGCGCTACCGCTTGATGCGCCTTCATTTTGCCGCTGAGCTGGTTCTTGAGATCATGTACAGGAAGCTGCAGGGGACTGAAAAGATTGGCGCCCATATCGCCGAAGACAAGGCGCGGCTCGATTTCGTCTGGCCGCAGAGCATTACCCCGCTGCTGCCCGAGGTCGCCGCCGAGGTTCAGGCCATTGTCCGGAAGGATGCCGAAATTCTCAGCGCTTTCAGCGATCAGGAGAACGAACAGAGGTTCTGGGAGGTTGAGGGGTTTGCCAGGGTCCCCTGCGGGGGCACGCATTTGAGGCGGACCGGCGAAGTGGAAAATGTCCGGTTGAAGAGGGTTAACATCGGCAAAGGCAAAGAGCGGGTGGATATTTATCTTGTCCCGGAAGACGGATAAATCATGAGCCTGTTAGATCTTTTGAGGAGCCTGTTGACTTTTTTGGGGTTCAAAAAGAAGGCCGATCGGGTTGTCATCACCGACGCGTCCATAATCCATTTCGGGTCAGACGGCGCCCAGGAGTTCATGCACTGGGATGATCTCGCCGAGGTCGCGGTTCTCACCGGAAGTGGGGGTACTTTGGTCAGTGATGTGTACATCGTGCTCACAGCGTTCCCTGGTCCGTCGGCTATGTCCATTCCGCAGGGTGCCGAAGGGGTGGATAAGCTGCTGGCCGCGATGAAGAAGCTGCCCGGCTTCGATAGCGAGGTGCTTACCCAGGCCATGAGTTCCACTGGCGTTGAAAGGTTTGTCTGCTGGCAGAGAAGTGTTCCGCCGGCTGGGGCCGGGGATGATTGCTCTGAACCGGAGAGTTTTGGAGATGATTGAACAGAAAAACCGGGGGGGCGTCACTATTTCCGGTGACAGGAGACTTCACATTCAAATGAGGCGCAAAGAGAAGGAAATTGCCGACAGGGCCGCCATTGAGGCGGTCATCCTCAACTCGCGGGTCTGCAGGCTGGGAATGGCCTGTGATAATCACCCCTACGTGGTGCCCCTGTGTTTTGGTTACGAGAACAACACCCTGTATCTGCATAGCGCCCGGGAAGGGAAAAAGATCGACATCCTCAGGAACAACCATGCTGTCTGTTTTGAGTTTGATTCGGACTATCAGGTGATTGAAGCCGGCGAGGCCTGTGAATGGGGGATGAAATACCGCAGCGTGATTGGTTTCGGAAAAGCGTCCTTCATTGACGATCCGGAATCGAAACGAAAAGCTTTGGACATCATCATGCGCCAATATTCGGATCGTGGGCATGAATACACCGAAAGGGCGTTGAGCAATACCGCTGTCATTAGGATCGATATTGAAGAGATGACAGGGAAAGAATCCGGGTTTTGAAGTGATTTGTTTCGCAGCCCTGTATTCCGCAGGTGCGGAAGTGGGGGGACAAAAAACTGGGGAATGGCCCTGTTTTTCACCTTGATTTAGCCCTTTTCTTTTTTGACAAAATTTTAATGAAGGTGTAATTTAATTCCCGGAGGCTGGCGTGGCTTTTCGGACATAAAATTTGGATAAAATAAGAAACCGCTTGGCGTCGAGAGACACTGGCGGTTTTTTGTTTATGAATCCCGGAAAATAAATCTGTCCCCGTTTCTTCTGGTGGGGTTAGATATACTGTCCCCAGAACTTCCCGGGAAAAATAAATCTGTCCCCTTTTCTCGCGGAACTCCGATCCAGTGACAATTGACCGTCGACAGGTTTTCTTTTTTGACAAAATTTTAATGAAGGTGTAATTTAATTCCCGGAGGCTGGCGTGGCTTTTCGGACAGAAAATTTGGATTTAATAAGAAACCGCTTGGCGTCGAAAGACACCGGCGGTTTTTTGTTTATGAATCTCGGAAAATAAATCTGTCCCCGTTTCTTCTGGTGGGGTTAGATATACTGTCCCCAGAACTTCCCACGGGCTTTGCAGAATCAGGGGACTTTGTGGGCATGGAGAGATGTTGCACAACTGAAATCTGTTTCGAAGTCGGCGGGTTGGCCCAAACTCAATCTTCCGTGGCGGGGTAGTATTCCCAAAGAAGGCAAATGGATGTCTGGTCGCCTGAGCGGCGGACCATGAGAATAGATAAAAAAGATCGGATGGCATGAAGGGTTAAAAGAAACAGGCCATCGGGAGACACCCGCGAGGCTAAGGGAAATCTCCGTTTCCCCCTTGACTTTACTTATCATGGATGACCCCTTTTTCACATACCGTCTTCATTTAAAGGAAGGAGTTTAGATGACAAATATTGATTGGTCACAGATTGTTGGGAGGTCAGATAATTGTCAGTACGATGATCGCATAAAGTCACTTCGGGAACGAGGGTTCGACGCATCTTCCATTGAGGCAACAGTTGAGCAAACCATCAGCAACCTAAAGCAAAAAGAATCCCGATCATTTGTTGTTTTTGGCGAACCTCAGAGCGGTAAGACAGAAATGATGATAGCATTGAACGCGAAACTGCTCGACCATGGATACCCGATCATCATAAATCTGCTGACGGATAGCGTTGATCTCCTTGATCAAAGTTTGAAGCGCTTTCGAACCTCCGGCCTAAATCCTTCACCAAAGCGGTTTAGTGAGCTTCCACCCGACCCACAACACCTCAAAGGTCAAAATTGGGTCGTGTTTTGTAAGAAAAACGCCCGCGACCTGGAGAAGCTTATTGAATTTCTAAGACTAGAATCGGAGCTAATTGTAATCGATGACGAGGCTGATTACGCTTCACCAGATGGGAACGTGAATCGTCCTCAGCACGATAAGTCAAAAATTAACAAGCTAATATCAAACTTGATCGGCGACGATGGGGTATATATTGGAGTAACGGCAACACCTGCACGACTAAATCTGAACAACACGTTTCAAAATGAAAGTGAGCGCTGGGTGGATTTCGCACCGCATCCGAAATATGTTGGACAAGATTTCTTTTTTCCGCATAGTGAGAAATGCGCCTATAGACTGCACACATTTTCAGCTGACGAGGGGGACGAAAAAAACGAAATACAAAAAGCTATCTTACATTTTCTTTGTGGCGTCGCTGAGCTTCACTGCATGGGGAGGCAGGAAAATTTTACTATGCTCGTACATACAAGCGGCAAACGTGTTGAGCACGCAGATGACCTTAAGCTAATTCAATCAACTCTAGCCACGCTTTCTAACGTGGAAAACACAGGATTTGAGCGCCTACGGAAAAAACTTTGGAAAATTGCTGCAATTTACTCACAGGATGATCCTGACTCCATAGGGGTTTTTGTGCTGAAAAACATTAGACGTAATACCTTGGTAGAAATAAATTCGACCAACCCGCAACCTGGCAAGGTTGCGGAAATTGCCAAGCCCACAAGTCTTTTTTCATTTGGGGTCGGCGGAAATATTATCTCTAGAGGGGTCACTTTTGACAACCTGTTATCGATGTATTTCACACGTACAGTGAAGGGGAAATTCTCACAAGATACTTACATCCAGCGGGCTCGAATGTTCGGGCCGAGAGAGAGTTACAAAAAATATTTTCAGCTTTGGATACCTGAAACGTTGATGGGCAATTGGAGCAAGTGTTTTGCTTTTCACAAGCTTGCTTTGGAAGCCATGAGGAGTGGTGCCGGTGCCCCGGTTTGGCTTTCCGATCATAAAACGACTCCCACATCTCCAGCCTCAATCGATAGATCTAGCGTCGATTTTGAGGGCGGGGAAATGTCTTTTGCCTTGTTTGATTACGATGACGAACAGGTTCGTTCACTTTTTAAAAGGCAAGATCGTGACGATTTAGAAGTCCTCGCGGGCCTTATTGACAATTTTAGTTTGTCCCAGTTTCCCCGCTACGTCTACGAATATCTAAGACAAGAGATAATACCAGGGTCACGTTTGATTTCATTCCATGATCCAAGTGGTTTCGGCACTTCAGCAAGTAAATATACCGATGAAGAGAAACAAAATATCCGACGAACAAAAGGCATCTTTGCAACTAACGAATATGCTCGTAGTGAGTTACCCGATGCCCGTCATCACCTTAAAGTTTATTACAATGAAAATGGGAGAGCTCGCCTCTTCTATAAAATTAAAGGCGGGGCTATCAAATTTATTCAGAATAGACGATGATCTCAGATACGGCACGATATCATGGCTCCTTTTTTGTGTTGCTATTCGAAAGCATCGAGGAGCCTGTGACAATAGAACGAATAGCGGATCTCGGAACTGGATACTACCTCCTGGCCGGTCGAATTCCTATCTATTTGAAACTTTCGACGAAACGAAAAGGGCCTTGGATGTTCAATTTCTGTTGTTCTCATCAAGAGGCTATGCAAAAACTTTTCTTGGCTTATGGAGATTGCTTTACCTGTCTGATATGTGGTCGTGATGGAGTGGTAGGCTTGAATTTGGATGAATTAAGAAAGATGTGGGATAGTACTGTTGAGGAACAGCAATGCATTTCAGTTCGCCGGCGATTAAAAACAATGTACCAAGTTAAAGGGCGAAACGGTATACTCGAATATAAAGTGAGTCGTCGGTCAACATTTGACAAACTTAGAATAAAAATTACGAATAAAAACTAATTATGATCTACGTTCATCCATTTCCAGCAAGAATGGCGCCTGAGATAGCTCTCAACGGGCTGGCAAATCTTCCGAGTAATTTCGTTGTACTTGACCCGATGTCTGGCTCTGGAATGGTGTTAGGCACTGCGGCCAGACTGGGGCTATCTGCTATCGGTTATGACTTGGACCCGCTGGCATGCATGATATCGAGAGCTAATGGAACACACGTGAAAGAGGACAGCGTTCGGAATGCGTGTGAAAAATTACTTTCACTGTGTCATTGCATTAATGAGAATAGCGTTTTTTTGCCTTGGATAGACGAGGATGATGAAACGCAAAAATATATAAATTTTTGGTTTGCACCTAAACAGAAAGCCCAGTTGCGCATTCTGAGTTATTTTCTCACGGCTCGCCCTTTCATATCAAATAAGAAAATTATTGCTGTCCTGAAGATTGCTGTTTCCAGGCTAATTGTTACCAAAGAGCCAAAGGCATCTTTGGCAAGGGATACTGCCCATAGCAGGCCTCATCGAACGATTACCGAAAATGATTTCGATGTTTTTAAGGCGTTACCAGTATCACTCGAACACGTACTTTCCGCTTTACAAACGGACAGTATCAAAGCAGATGTTAAAACGTATCGTGGAGACGCACGAAGAATGGGCCGCGTTGCAGATTGTTCTATTGATTGTATCGTTACATCTCCTCCGTATCTGAATGCAATAGATTACATGCGCGGCCATAGACTGTCGCTGGTTTGGTTTGGGTTTAATGTTTCTGAACTTGGGAAAATTCGTGCCCGTTCAGTCGGGACAGAAAACGTCGATAATTGTAGAATTGAAGAGGCGCTTTGTGATTTTCTCTCCGTGCTGCATCCCGATGTAGGTGATAAAAATAAGCGTATCCTTTTACGGTACTATAGAGACTTATGTACGCTTACTAACGAAGCGTTTAGGGTATTGAAGCCGAGTAGTAAAGCAACTTACGTTATCGGGAATTCAACCATTAAAGGGCATGAAATACGAAATTCAGACTTGTTAATTGCGGCGGCAAAGCGTAGTGGCTTTAGTGTTGGTGAGCAAACTGTGCGGGAAATCCCTGAGAACCGTCGCTATATGCCTTTATTGAACGGGGGAAAATCGAACCTAACGAAGCGAATGCGTACCGAGCATGTCATGGTTTTTGAGAAAGAGGCTTAGATTTCCGGGGACATGGCAGATTCAAGTAGGGCAGCCAGGGACATTCTATATTAGCCACGTCAAGGAAAAATATTTCTCTTTGAAAAATAAATAGTTAGCCTGATAGCCTGTGATTAGGCGCAC
>JAFGRU010000071.1 GCA_016934985.1 Deltaproteobacteria bacterium | reverse complement strand
AGCCGATTCTGCAGGGTCGGTGGGTAACAGCTCGGGCTCAGGAAGGGATCGTTGGCGGCATTGATGAGGAGAGTCGGCACCCGGATGGATTCAAGCCGAGGAAGGCAGCTGCAACGCTCCCAATAATCCTCGGCATTGGCAAAGCCGTGAAAAGGAGCCGTATAGCGGTCGTCGAACCCACGAAAATCCTTAATTTTTTCGTAACCTTCGAGGGAGATCAAATGGGGAAATTGGCGTTGTTTGATTTCCAGCTTTTTTCTCAACTCGGCCAAAAAACGCTTCATATACAGCTTGCATTCGGGGCGGGCCAGGGCATTGGCACAACCTTTAAGATCACAGGGTGCAGAGATAGCCACAGCTGCGACGACGCATTCAGGAACGCGGCTGGCTTCCCTGCCAAGATAGAGGAGGTTGACATTGGCCCCCATGCTGAAACCGACCAGGGCAATCTGGGAATAACCCCTCGCCTCCGCGCAGCTTAAAACGGCATGCAGGTCTTCGGTGTCGGCGTTACAGTATAAACGCGGCAGGCGATTGTTTTCACCCCCACAGCCGCGGAAATTCCATGCCAGGACATCCCAGCCTTCGTTAATGGCCATCTGGGCCATACCCATGACGTAGGCCCGTTTTGAATGGCCTTCGAGGCCGTGGGATATGATTACAAGACGTTTATTCCCCAAGAGCAACCAGTCGAGGTTGAGGAAATCACCGTCGTGGAGTTCGAGTCGTTCGCGGCCATAGGGTGGGAGTACGATGTTCCGGAACAAGACCGGATAGACTGTTTGAAGGTGGCTGGAAGGAAGCCACCACGGTGACTGGTAAGGTGGAATATCCTTGAGAAAAAAGGTTGAATCAGGCATAGAGCTTTATTGGTTAGGATAGGGAAAATTAAAAAGCCGGAGGACCATGATGGTTTCCTCCGGCTTTTATGTCAAATTAAAAATGGATAACTATTTCGGGCAGTCGCCGATCCTGTGGCCTTTCATAGTGTAGGACATTTCCATGTTGCCTGGCTGAACCTTGGCAGTCATGGTTCCCGTCATCTTGTCGCCATTGTAAGTGACGGTACTGTGCCCGACCATTTCGCCACCCTGGGTTTTTGAACTGATATCGTAAGAAACGGTATTTCCGGTGATTTTAAGATTGGTTATTTTGGTATTTTGGTCGGGCTGGTTCGGCTGGCTGGTTTTGGGGACGAGGTCATCCTTGGTTATGCACTGGGTGGTGGTAAAAGGCGGCATCTGCATTGGGATACCTGTCATTTTAACATTGGTGGTTATTTTCCACTGGCCTTCCTTGATGTTGACCTTGGGTTCCGACTGGCAGCCGACGACCGAAAGGGACAGAATAATGGTTGCGATCAATAGATTGAGGCTTCGGGTCATTTTAAGCTTCTCCTTTTGTGAGGGGATTAAATAACAAAGCTGTTACACTTTAATTAAAAATTAGAAAATTATCAACCTTGAAGAATGAATATCTGTATGAAATTATTATCCCAACGGATGGGAAGTGGCAGGCCTGGGGATGGGCGAGCCTCTTTGTCAGTGAATTGATTTTTGTGGTTTTTTTGGAAATGGTGCTGCCCTCGTCATGGCAGTTATTAATTTGAATCGGAGGCAGCTTTTAAAGGACCTGATTATGAAGCCAAAATCCCCCCTCATACCAGCTGAGAAAGATGAAAGCATCCGCCAAAAGATAAGAATTATGCTGGCTGAGGGAAAGGTCTCGGCCAAAGAAATTTCCATGGCCGTTGGTATCCGCGAAAAGGATGTATTTGGTCACCTGGAACACATTCAACAGTCCTGTCGCCGGGGAAAGGAGCAGTTGGCAATCATTCCTCCGGTCTGCAAAGGGTGCGGCTTCGTTTTCAAGAAGCGCACAAGGCTGACAAAACCCGGGAAATGCCCGATATGCCGAGGGAGTACCATTGAGGAGCCTCTATATTACCTCGCTTGATAGATTATTGAGCGAAAAACCTTAAAGGTTATAACTTGAAAAATTTCAGCATGGCGCTGAGGATGGTCAACGGATGTGGTGGGCAACCCGGAATGAACAGGTCAACTTCAAGCAGGTCCTGAAGAGGGACGATCTCGCTGCTGTCTCGAAAAGGGCCACCGGAAAGGGCGCAGCTGCCGGTGGCGATGACGACCTTTGGCGAGGGGATGGCATCGTAGGTATCTAAAAGTGCAGTTTTCATATTGCGCGATACAGGCCCGGTGACGAACAGGCCATCAGCATGGCGGGGCGAGGCAACAAAATCAATACCGAACCGCGACAGGTCGAAGAAGGGGGTGTTTAAAACATTGGTGTCAGCTTCGCAGCAGTTGCACCCAGCGGCTGAAACCTCACGTAACTGAAGGGACCTTCCGAAAAGTCTTTTGAAGTGCTGCTTGCTGTGGGCGGCAAGGTCAGGAAAGTTGCCGTCGCACAAGAGTTGGGCAGGGTCAGCTACCCCGAGCTCGAAATTGGTCGAGAATGAAATAAATTTCCCTTCGGAAAGGCGCTCACAAAGGCCGCAGAAGACGCAGCGACCGAGATCGATGAGGCCTTTTTCGGGGTCGATGGCGTCCTGGGGGCAGGCGGTCGCACAGCGTCGGGCCAGTTCGGGATCGCAGTTGTGGTTAATCTGCGGACGTCCCCTGTAGCTTTCATGGAGTTGAATATCTTTTTTGGGGTAGGAGGATGTCCGGTAGCCTTGATTGATTCTGGTTCTGATCAGTTTGAGCATGGTACTTGTTTTATCCTCTTAGAGATCGAATCCGCAATAAGAGAGATTAAAGCTCTTATTGTTGAGCGGAAAATCGGAAATCTGTTCGTTGCGCAAGGCCATGGCCAGGCCGGTCCAGTTGTGGAAAGAGGGGTCTTTGATCTTGTAGCGGGCAATGCGGCCCTCTGCGTCGGTCAGAACGCAATGGGAAAGTTCTCCCCGCCAGGCCTCATTTAAGGTCACCACGAACGCATCCGGCACCAGGTTTTCAACCGGATTAGGGGTAATGGTTTTACCCAGGTTGGCGGCGGAAACCAATTTTTCAACCTGATCCAGGGAATGGAGGATCTCTTCATAACGCACCCAGGCCCGGGAGTAGACGCCCCCTTTTTGGCGGATATGTTTACAGGGCGCGAAGTCGCCCGATTTTTCCGTAGGGAAATCAACTCTGGCGTCATAATTGATGCCGGATGCCCTGCCGGCAACGCCCACGAGGCCTAGGGCTATGGCTGTATCGCGGTCGACCCGGCCACAGGCCTCGAATCGGGAAAGGACCGTGTGGGCTGTGAAAAGCAGGTCCGCCACCTGGATGATTTCCGGCCGCACCTCCTGGATCTTGGCAACGATGAGGGCGGCATTTTTTTCATCAAGGGGCATGGTCACCCCGCCGGGACGGATCAGGCCCCTGCCGAAACGGTTCCCCGACAGAATGACCAATAGATTGAGGAATTCCCCGCGCAGCCTGCCGTAATAAGCAGCCGGGGGGTTGAAGGCGACGTCCCCGCTCAAGGCACCGAGGTCTCCCACATGGCAGGCCAGACGCTCCAGCTCAAGGGCGGCGGTGCGCAGGGTCCTTGCCGTGGTGTCCGCATCGTGACAGAGAGACAGGGCCTCCACGGCCTGGGCGTAGGAGATGCTGTTGGCCATGGCTGTATCCCCGGCAATCCCCTCAACTACTATGGGCAGGCGTTTGAAGGGGAAGGAGGTTAAGAGCTTTTCAACGCCGCGGTGTTGATATCCGAGCTGAATTTCAAGGTGCAGTACGATTTCACCGATGCATTGAAAACGGAAATGGCCGGGCTCGATAATTCCCGCGTGAACGGGGCCGACGCCGACCTCGTGAATCTGTTCCCCCTCAACCCTGAAATAGTCGTAGTTGCCGGGGATATCTTCTTTGTAATCGTTGCCGAAAATATCCTGGCAGCCCCTTTGATTGGCATGATACCGAACCGGTTTCAGCCAGGGATGGTTTAGGGGACGGACGCCGTACTGCTCTGCAATCTCCCGTTCAAAAAGATGAAATTTGCTGTTTTCAGCGGTGAGGGCCTGGTATTCATCCGGCAACAGACAGGATACGGCATAGAGGTTGGTGTCCTTGCGCAGAACGGCCAGTGCTTTGAGCCTGGTGTTTTCCGTAAAAGCGAAGAACTGGACGATGTAGCCGCCGTTTTCGGCAAAGGCCAGGAGCTCATCGCGGAAAAGCGTAAAATCCAGGACGGGAATCTCTTTGCGGGGTAACATGCAGCCATTGGCGACAGGAAGCAATTTATCCATGGATGCCTCCTCCGATCATGGCGACGGCGTTGACAATGAGCTGATGGAGGCGTTCCGGAATCCAGATGCAGAGGGCTACGGAGGATGCGAGAAGCACATAGGAAGGAATGAGGCGCATCAGTGTCTCTCCCGTATGGAGTTCACCTTCCCAGGAGCCGAAAGACATGCGGATAACGCTTTTGGAGGCACCGGCGAAAATGAGAATGAGACAGAGGATGAAGAGAATTGCTACTGTGTAAGCCCCTTGTTTAAAAGCTCCGAGGATGATCAGCAACTCACTCAAGAAGAGCCCGAAGGGCGGAAAGCCGGAGATGCCGGCAAAGCCGCCCGTGAAGGCTACAAAGGTTTTCGGCATGAAGCGCGCCATATTCCCTGTGTCCTTGATCTTTTTAGTTCCATAGCCAAGGAGAATATTGCCGGACGAAAGGAAGAGGCTCGATTTGATGAGGGCGTGGTGAATGAGATGGATCATGGCCCCGAAAGCCGCCAGGCCGCCGATGCCGACGCCGATGGCGATGATGCCCATATTTTCAATGCTGGAATAGGCGAGAAGGCGCTTATAATCCGACTGCTGGATAATGAAGACGGCAGCTACGAGCATTGAAAGAAGGCCGAAAACAATGAGCAGGTTGCCCGAAAAGGAGTCCAGGCCAGCCGCATAGAGAATGCTGTGAGCTTTGAAAACCCCGAGAAAGGCACAGTTGAGAAGAGCCCCGGAAAGAAGGGCGGACGCGGGGCTGGGTGCTTCGCTGTGGGCGTCGGGGAGCCAGGTGTGCATGGGTGCCAGGCCCATTTTGGTGCCGAAACCGATAAGAAGAAAGATGAAGCCCCCTTTGAGCCAGACCGGGTTCATGGACGGCGCAGAACGGATGAGTTCGGTAAAGGTCAGGGTGATGTTTTCGCCTCCCTGGCCCATGGCCAATATTATGAAAAAGGCGCCGAGCAGAGCCAGGGCGATACCAACTGAGCAGATCATGATATATTTCCAGGTTGCCTCAAGGGCCTCCTTGGATTTATTGAAAAATATCAGGGGTGCGCTGACCAGGGTGGTGGCCTCGATGGCAATCCAGAAAACGATGATATGGTCGGCGAGAGCCGCCATGCTCATGGTGCCGAGAAAAAGGAGCATGCACCCGGAAAAAACAGACTCGTTGGCCATCTCCGCATGATCGAGATAGGACAGGGTATAGACCGTAATGGCGAGAAAAAGAAAGGCCGTCACCAGAAGAACAAGCTGGCTTTCCGGAGTGATGCGGAAAAAGTCAGAAGGTGGCGGTGATTCAATAAACAGGGTGTCGACCACCAATCCCAGGTGGAAGGTACCGCTCAGGGCCATGAGAAAGCGTCCCGCGATGGGGGGCAGCATAAAAGCCATGAGGCCTAAGACGATGGGAAAAAGGTAGATTTGCTCGAACATATCAACTCATTCTTATTGCGTAGTGCTTTGCGGTATATTTACCGGTGAAAATTGGTTTTTATCAGTCTTTCAGTTGCTCCAGAAATGTGGTGTCCGCATCGTCATAGGAATGATTGATGCGGTGGAGGATGATCCCCATGATCATGACGCCGACGAGAAGGTCGAGGAGAATGCCGAACTCCACGATATGCTGGGTGCGAGCGTGCTTGGCCAGCACGGCGCCAGCCAGGTATATGCCATTTTCCATCATCAGGTAGCCAATGATTTGAGTGATAGCCTTGCGGCGTGCCATGAGAAGGAAAAGACCGGCCGCAAGGGCGGTGAAAGCGGCCGGCAGCAGAAGGGGGTAGCTGCTCAGCGCGGTGAGATGCATCCTGCCACTAATGAGAACGGATACGTAAATGACCAGCAAGCCGATAAAAATAGAAGCGTTATAGCTGATGATCGGTTCCACTTCCTTGCGGATCTGAACCTTGCGGATGGCGAACAGCAGCATCCCGGGAATGATCAGACCTTTGACGATAACAATGACCAGCAAAACTCCGACATTGACCAGAAGCGTGCCCTCAGGCTTTTCCAGAAGAAACGGAATCAGCGAAACGATAATGCCCTGAATGGCCATAATCCGGATAAGGCCTAGAAGGCGATGGCAGTTCAGGGAAAAAAGGACTGTCAGAAAAACCAATGCCAACAGGGAATCAACCAAGGGTATCATCGGGTCAACTCCATGGTCAGGATGGTGGCGAAAAAGGCAAAGGAAAAGGAGGTCAGAATGAATTTGGGAACCAGGTTCATTTTCGATCGGGCCGTAATGGACTCGACCAAACCGACGGCGAAATAGATGAAAACGATGATGAGCAGAAAGACCAGCGCCGTTGCCCATGGCTTGCCTGGATAGATCGGTGTCATTATGTTGGCGATAAAGGCAGCGTAGAAGTAAAGTTTGGTCCAGGCGCCCAATTCGATGAGAGCCAGGTCGGGACCGCTGTGATCGAGAATCATGACCTCGTGGATCATGGTCAGTTCGAGGTGGGTTGCCGGGTCGTCAACCGGGACGCGGGCGTTCTCCGCAAGAAGGACCATGAAGAGGGCGGCAACAACGAGAAGGAGAAGAGTCCCTTCCGCACTCCAAAGATTGATGGGATTGTTACCCTGGAAGTAGGAAGAAAAGGACAAGGAGCCGTTAATGCGGTAAAAGAGCACCAGGACCATAAACAGGGTGGCTTCGCTCAGAACCGAGAAAAAAGCCTCCCGTGAAGCGCCCATTCCCTCAAAGGGGGAGGCGGTGTCAAGAGCAGCACAGACAGTAAAAAAACGGGCCAGACCCAGGAGATAAAAGATCAGGATGGCATCCCCGGCAAAGGACAGGAGGGCCGGGGCGCCGGCCAGAGGAAGGAAAAGGAGGGCCATAAGCGGGGCTGCAAGGGCAACGACGGGCATGAAGCGGAAGATAAAGGTGGTGGAGGTACTGTAGACCGAACCTTTGGCGAACAGCTTAACCAGGGTGTAGTACTTGATCAGCAGAGGCGGCCCCTGTTTGCCGGTTAAAAGAGCTTTGACCTTTTTGATAAACGCGGCCAGGACCGGGATAATAAGAAGCGATATGATAATAAGAATGACTGTTTGCATGTGGTTATACTAAAAAAGTTATTAAAATTGAGAGGATGATGGCCACAACGATATAGGCGATATAAAGCTGGATATTACCATGCTGAATCCAGCGTAAACGCTTAAGAGCCCGGAAAATGGGAAGAGCCACCCCGATGGTGGCTGTTTCCTCGGCCAGGTCCTGGGGCTTCGATTGATAGGATGAAGGCTTTGGAAAAGGTCCATCAAGGCCGGTGTACTCCTCGCGAAGCGGAGCGACAGGACCAAAAAATTCCAGTGCCGGAGCGGCGAAGGAGGTCCCGGTGTATTGGATGCGCGGAGTAGCGCGGGTAAAACCGCATCCCCAGGTGGGTGCGGCATCGACCTGCTTGCCGCGATAGAGCCAACTGCGAAGAATCATGAGCACTATCGTTAAACCCAAAAACAGGATGGCTCCCAAAGTAATGTTGTCACAAAAGGCCAAGAGATCGCCCATAGGGATATCGTTGGTTTTCAGGAGTGCGCCGGTTACTGCGGCCAGAGGTTCGACAACAATGGCAGGAAAGAGGCCGATAACAAGGCAGAAACAGGCTAGCAGCGTCATGGAAAGGCGCATGCATCTGCCACATTCGTGAACCTTTTCTGCTTGAACGGTGCGTGGTTCACCTAGAAAAACCGTGCCCACCGCCTTGGTGAAACAAAGGAGCGCCAGACCACCGATAACGGCCAGGGAAACAATAGCCAGGGCGGCTAAAATAAAATCCCAGCCTTCAAAAGAGCTGCCGGAAAAGGCACCACTGTAGATCAGAAATTCACTGACAAAACCGTTGAAGGGCGGTAAAGCACAAATAGACAGGGCGCCGGTTAAAAACGCGATTCCGGTAAATTTCATTCCCTTCATCAGGCCTCCCAGGCGGTCGATTGCCGCAGTGCCTGTGCCATGGATGACGGACCCGGCCCCCATAAAAAGCAGGCTTTTGAAGATTGCATGGTTGAGAACATGGAGCAAGGCCCCCGTGAAACACCAGAAGGCGAGCTCCTTTTTGCCAGCGGCAGCACCAAGCATACCCATGCCCATACCGATCAGAATAATGCCGATATTTTCAATACTGGAATAGGCCAGCATTCTTTTGATATGGTTCTGGCCCGCAGCATAAATAATTCCCAAAACACCTGAAATGATACCGGCAAAAAGGACGATCTGGCCGTAAACGACACTCTCGACATTGAGGAGGAAATAGAAACGGACAATTCCGTAAATGCCCATCTTGATCATGACACCGGACATAAAGGCTGAGATATGGCTGGGTGCGGCGGAGTGGGCATGGGGAAGCCAGATGTGTAGCGGGAATATGCCCGCCTTGGAGCCGAAGCCGATGAAACATAAAAGAAAGAAGGTGAGTTTCAAGCCGTCAGACAAACCAGCCGCTGCTGCCAGGCTGACGCTGCCCGTCTGGGCATAGAGAAGGCCGAAAGCGGCAAACAGAAACATGGCGCCGGCCTGGGTGAAGATAAAGAAGATATAGGCCGCCTGGCGGTTTTCTTTCAACTCATAATCATAGAGAACCAGAAAACAGGAAGCGATGGACATCAGTTCCCATGCGAGGGCCAGGGCCAGTATGTTGTCGGCACAGACAACCAGGCCCATGGCTGCGATGAGAAGGCTGAAAAAGAAATAGTTGGCTGCCGTACGAAGGCCTTTTGCCGGATTGTCGAGATAGTCAAAGCTGTAGATGGCTGCTAACAGGGCGATGCCGAAAACCGGGACAAGAAAAAAGGCCGAAAGGGGGTCCAGCCGGAAAGCAAGAGGGAACCAGTCGAGCCACAGAAACTCCGCTGTTGGGGGCTGAGGCGCGGTGAAATGCTGCAGGGCCGTCACCAGGCCGCCAAGGCTGCCGCCTGAGATGGCCATAACCGGCAAGAGCTTGCCAAACTTGGAATTGTTATGGAAAAGAAGGGCGAGGGGTCCACCCAAAACAATGCAAAGAAGAGAAAAGAAAAACGGGTTCATGGATCTTTTGTAAATATTGGAAAATGGTTGAAAAACTGAATTTTAGCAGGCTATCGCCTGCCGCCTTTTTTATGTCGGAACTTGCCGCCTTTTTTATGTCGGAACTTGCCGCCTTTTATGCCATGGAGGAACTTCCGGACAAATTTTGAAAATTGTCGCCGATCATAATAAAATTAAGAGTAAAAAGCCAGGAATTATTCTGTTTAGCAGAACTCAGGTGAAATTTTATTCATCGAGAAAATGATGGTGTAAACTTTTTCATTGGGTGGGTTGGATCATGCTGTTATAACAACCATTTTTAAAGGAAAGAACCAACCATGGAAATGCGCCTCGTTCTTTTTCCGGCATTGGGAACTGATGAACGTATTTTTTCCTTTATTGGGGAAATCCCGGGCAAGGTTGTTTTTCACCGGTTGCCCAACCCTTCTCCGGATGATTCCATGGCAACCTACGCATCCCGGTTGGCAAAGGAATTAAACGTGGGTGGTGGTGACTTCATCGGTGGTGTCTCCTTCGGCGGGATGGTTGCCGCCGAAATTTCCTGCCAGCGCAGGACCAGGGGCCTGATTCTCATCAGTAGCGGCCTGTCCTCCCATTGCATCAATCCCGTGGCCCAGCGCCTGGGACGCCTGGCCAACCATCTGCCCGGGGGAGTTTTGCGTTCGATCCTGGGTTCTCGAAAAACATTCAAAAAGGTTTTCGGTTCTGACCAGCCGCCTCTTTACGAGTTGGCGGCCAGGATGCTGGATGATTCTCCAACTCAGCTGCTGGTGGAAGGCGGGCGCCTTTCCCTTAATTACTGGCCCGCTTCAAAACCCCTGTGCCCGGTTTATGCCATTCACGGACAAATTGATTCCATGATATTTCCGCCGGAAGTAAGCGGCTGCAAAATT